>JBBFMJ010000220.1:0-3643 GCA_037478515.1 Thermoanaerobaculia bacterium | reverse complement strand
TAATAAGGTCTATAAAATCATCTGCTTTTACTCCAATCCCTTTTCTTCCAGAAATTTTCCCTTCTTCAAAACCCATTTCCCTGGCAAGTTTTTGGGACAGGGTTACCATTTCATAAGAAAAGTGGATTGAATTTTCCGCCTGCCTTTCATAACCTAAAAGTTTTAACGCTTCTTTTACAATTCTCTGCAAATAACTTTGCCTTACATCAATTACATTTATTACGATATCTCCCCTTCCAAAACCAAAATTTTCTCCCTCTTCTGTGGTGCTTTCATAGACAACTTTTCCATCGCTGTATTTGTAAAAGGGTTTGAAGGAGAAATTTCCTTCCAGTACTCCAAACTTCCATAATTGATAAGCAATATCCTTTCCAGTATAGGTAACTGTCCCGTTGGACCTTACCAAAATTTTATCTGGCTCTTCTTCTGTTTTAAATTCCTCTTTTCCTTTAAGGGGAAGAACCCAGCAGCCCTTCCTCTTTCCTTCCTCTTCAAATACAATTGCCCCCTTTTCCTTAAGCATCAAAAAGGTTTTTTCCCAGAGTTTTGCATTTATAATTTCACTTTCCTTTGGAAGGACATCATATTTAATATTTAACCTTTCCATGGTCTTTAAATGGCATTCCATAATCTTTTGGGATAATTTTTTTGCATAGGATGACTCTGGCTCTCCCCCTTCTTCAATTTTTTTTAGTATTTCATTTCTTAAATTTAAATATTCAGAGTTTTCTTCAATAAGTTTTGAAACCCTTGCATAAAGATCCCAGGTAAAAAAATCCAGTTTTTCTTCCCTTTCCAGAAAATCTAGATCCCTTTTTTCCAGGTAAAGAAGCCCTAAAACCACATCTGCCACCTGTACCCCAGTGTTGTCTATGTAATTGTGAACCTCTACATTATAATTGAGATATTTATAAAAATTTGAGAGGGTATCACCCAGAATAGCATTTCTTAAATGCCCAATATGGGCTGCCTTATTGGGATTTATATTGGTATGCTCAATTATTATTTTTTCCTCTTTTTTTTCCTTCTCTTCACCATATTCTTGTAAAATGCTGCAGTAATGTTCTCTGGAAAGAAATATATTTAAAAAACCAGGAGGAGCAAAGGTCAATTTATGGGGATGGAATTTTTCCCCTAATTCCTCTGAAATAATTTTTGCAATTTCCAGAGGACTGATTCTTAGAAATTTTGAAATTTTTAAAGGAAAGGAAAAGGAGATATCTCCAAGTTTCAAAGAAGGGGGCTCCTCTCCATAAATGGGAACTTCAAGGTTATATTTATTTTTCAAATAAGCCTTGAAAATTTTAGAAAACTCTTCTGCCAGATAATCTTTCAACATTTAAAACAACTCCATCTGGATTTTTAAGGATATTTTAAAATTAGGGCTTCTAATTTCTCTTTTCTCCTTTATTTTCTTCAAAGTCCAGGGCAAGCTGGATATTTTCCACGGGCATCTTTTCTCTTTCATTTATTTCAGGATAAAAAATTGTCTTGCCCTGATAGTTCTTCAGTATAATACCTTCGGGTAAAACCCTCTGTATGTACCTTGGGGAGATAGGGATTTTCCCACCGCCTCCTGGGGAGTCCAGGACAAACTTTGGTATACACATTCCAGAGAGATTCCCCTGAAGTTTTTGCATTATTTCAATTCCCTTTCCCAGAGGAGTTCTGAAGTGGTGAGTTCCTTCCACCAGGTCTGCCTGATAAAGATAGTATGGTTTTGTTCTGAATTTTAAAAGTTTCTTGAAAAGTTCCTGAAGGGTTTTCCAGTCATCATTTACCCCTTTAAGAAGGACTGCTTGATTTCCCAGAGGTATTCCTGAATCTGCAAGCATACCCAGGGCTTTCTCTGCCTCTTCTGTCAGTTCCATAGGGTGATTAAAATGAGTGTTTATGTAAAGGGGATGATATTTTTTTAAAATTTTGCATAAGTTTGGAGTTATCCTTGAAGGAAGGGTGCAGGGCATCCTGGTTCCTATTCTGATAACTTCAATATGATTTATCTTTCTGAGTTCCTTTAAAATCTCTTCCAGGAGTTCGTCTGTAAAGGTTAAGGGATCCCCACCAGAAATTATGATTTCCCTCAATGAAGGAGTTTCACTTATGTATTTCATGCCCTTTTTTATATCTTCTTTTCTTATGGTTTTTTTGCCAATTAGCCGTTTTCTGGTGCAAAACCTACAATAGGTAGCACATACATTGGTAACCATAAGAAGGGCTCTATCTGGATACCTGTGTACCACACAGGCAGCAGGGCTTTGTTCTTCTTCAGAGAGGGGGTCTGGAACCCCATAATAATCCATAATTTCCCTGTAATCAGGGATTGCCTGCTTGAAAATGGGATCATCTATATTTTGAATGAGATCAAAGTAATAAGGAGAGATCCTCATAGGGAATATGGAAGTGACTTCCCTTATAGAATTTAAATCAATTTGAGGAAATTTTTTTGCCACCTCTTCTGGTTTTTTAAGGCAATTTTGCATATCCTTTTGCCATTTTTCCATTTTTACTTTCCTCCCTTTAAGTATTTAACGTATACAATTTTATTGTCCTTGTTTTTGTAAAAATTTTTGATTTCTGTGATTTTTTTAAATCCATATTTTTTGTAAAATTTTCTGGCTTTTGCATATTTGGAGGTGGAGGAGGTTTCAATAATTATCAATTTTCCTCCTTCCTTTTTAATTTTGCCTTCAGAAAACTCAAGGAGTAGTTTTCCAAGATTTTTTCTTTGATATTCTTTTGAGACAGCAATCCAGTATAGATCATAGGTATGTTTTGTAAGGGGGGTGGGGCCAAAGCATACAAAGCCCAAAAGTTTCTCATCATTTCTGGCTACGAAAAAGTTATAATCAGATTTTTTCCCTTTTTCTAAAAATTCCTCTGCCATTTCCATAGCCACTTTAACTTCTTCCTGGCTAAAAGTATTGAGATTTTTAAGCAAAATTTTTAAATTTCTTAAATCTTCCTTTTTAAGATTTCCAATTTTTATTCTGCCCATTTTAATAACCTCAAAATAAATTTTTCATAATCTATCCCATAAGCTTTGAGGGCTCTTGCAAGACCTGCATCGGGGGAGATATCTGGATTTGGGTTCACTTCAATTATGTAGGCATTTCCTTTCGTGTCGGTCCTGAAGTCAACCCTGTAATAATCCCTGCAGGAAAGGGCTTTACCGGCTTTCAAAGCCAGCAGCTTTAATCTTTTTTCAAATTTTTTGTCTATCTTTGCTGGACAGACGGGTTTTGTAAGTTCATAGGATATATTATCCTTGGACCATTTTGCACTGTAGGTTAAGATTTTTGGAATGGAAGAGGGGAGTTGCGAATAGTCAATTTCTGAAACAGGAAGGGCAATTCTTTTATCCCTTCCTATAACCGATACATTAAATTCTCTTCCCTGAAGGAAGGGTTCCACAAGGGCTGGATCCTTAAAATTTTCAAAGATAAACTCCACCTGTTTTTTTAAATTTTTCTTATTCCAAACCACGGAATTTTCGGTAATACCGCAAGAACCATCCTGGCAGAGGGGTTTTACAATTACTGGAAAAGGAAAGGGTAGATTAATTTTTTTATCTTCTTTTCTTAAAATAGCATAGGGAGGGACTGGAAGTTTCTCTTTCATCAAGATTTTTTTTGATTCCTTT
>JBBFMJ010000219.1:0-3650 GCA_037478515.1 Thermoanaerobaculia bacterium | reverse complement strand
ATGAAGAAATGCAGGAAGCATTTCGTTTGATGTCTCAAAAAGAACCCGGTGAACCGGTCTATTTATATAATTCCATCTATTGCAATCTTAAAAATGATACAATGGTTCATAAAGAAGAACACCGGCAGCAGGTTCAGGCAATGATCGATGGCCTCTATGGGAAACTGGACTCTTCGCTGGTAAATGCCTTAAACTTAGAATGGCAATTCAAAACACTGGATGTGCTGGATACTATGGAAAATATGCAGGAAAAAATGCAGGAAAGAATGAAAAATATGGTAGTGGAGGGTTCAGCAGGGGGAGGAATGGTAAAAATCTGGCTTACAGGGGAAAAGCAACTTCAAAAAATAGAAATAAATCCAGAAATTTTAAAGGGAGAAGAAAAGGAAACCCTTGAGGAATTAATTATGGCTGCTTTCAACGATGCCAGCGAAAAGATAAACAGGGAAATTGAAAGTATTATGCAAAGTTTGGGAGGAGGATTTAATTTTTAATGAAGATTATTGAAGATGCCATAGAAGCCTTTAAGATGTTTCCAGGGGTTGGAAAAAAAACAGCAACCCGTTATGTCTTTTATCTATTAAAGGAAGACGATAAAAAACTGGAAGATTTTATTGAAAAAATTAGAAATCTGAAGCAAAATTTAAAGACCTGCCCTATCTGTTTTTCTCTCTCCCTGACCTCTCCCTGTGAAATTTGTACTTCAAATCAAAGGGATCCATCCCTTTTATGTGTGGTGGAAGATATGCAAAAGCTTTATTTTCTTGAAAAAAGTGGAATATTTTCAGGAAAATATCACATTTTAGGGGGGCTTCTTTCTCCTTTGAAAGGAATGGGAGAAGAAAATTTAAATTTAAAACCCCTTATAGAAAGGATTGAAAGGGAGCCCATAAAGGAGGTTATACTGGCTTTAAGTCCTAATGTAGAAGGGCTTACCACCACCCGTTTTCTGGAAAATCTTTTAAAGGATTATAATATAACTGTTTCTGAGCTTGCCAAGGGCTTGAGTATAGGGACAGAACTGGATTGGGTTGATGACACTACCTTAAAGCTGGCTATGGAAGGAAGGGTTAAATTTAAAAAATGATTTGCCTTTTCTTTAAAAATATGTTAAAAGAAATGGGAAAGGGGGAATATAAATGCCATCATATGACCTCATAATGTATGATGAAGAGTTTCAAAAGATAAAGGAGATCCTTTCAAGGCTCCGTATGGATACTAATGCAAAGGTTGCCTTTCTTGTGGATAAAAATGGTCAGCAGATTGCTGCTCAGGGAGACCTTGAAGGACTTGATACCACTTCCCTGGCTTCCCTTACTGCTGGAAATGTTGCAGCCACCGATGGCCTTGCAAAGCTCATTGGAGAAAGGGAATTTTCTGTCCTCTTTCATGAAGGGGAAAGGGATAATATCCACATTTCCATAGTGGGACAGAGGGTAATTCTGGTTGTAATTTTTGATGAGAGATCTTCTCTTGGGCTGGTTCGGTTAAGGGTAAAAAAGGCATCTCAGGAACTGGAAAAGGTTTTTGAAGATATAATGAAGAAAGTGGAAAAGGAAAAAGAGGCAATGGTCGCTGGCTTTGAATCACCCTTTGCAGAAATCACTGACGAAGATATAGACGCTCTTTTTTCAGAATGACCTTTATAAATTATTCAGCCAGAGAAATAAATATAAAGCTTGTATACTATGGTCCAGGGCTTGGGGGTAAGACCACAAACCTTCAATGGATTTATAACAAAACAGACCCTGAAGCCAAAGGTAAAATGATATCCCTTGCCACAGAGACAGACAGAACCCTCTTTTTTGATTTTCTCCCCCTGGACCTGGGGACAGTCAAGGGTTTTAAAACCAGGTTTCATCTTTATACAGTTCCAGGGCAAGTATTTTATGATGCTTCCAGAAAATTAATTTTAAAAGGAGCAGATGGGGTTGTTTTTGTGGCAGATTCCCAAGAAGCCAGGATGGAAGCAAACATAGAATCCCTTAAAAATCTTGAAAAAAATTTAAAAGAACAGGGCTATGATTTAAGGACAATACCCTATGCCCTTCAGTTTAATAAAAGGGATCTGCCTTCAGCAGTGCCTGTGGAAGAGATGTACCGTCTATTGAACTATAAAGGAGAACCCACCTTTGAAGCCATTGCCACTAGGGGTATAGGGGTATTTGAAACCCTGAAGGCAATTGCAAAGTTGGTTTTGATGGAACTTAAGAAAAAATAAAGGGAGGTTTTAATATGAAAAAAATAATTCTGTTATTTTTACCTTTGCTTTTTTTAAGCTGTGGTCCAAAAATAATAAAAATTGGGGCAGTGATACCTCAATCAGGTCAATGGGCACTCTATGGGAGTTCTGTAAGGGAAGGGATTGAACTGGCTGAAAATTATATAAAGGAAAATAAAGTTTTAAAAGAAACCCTTCAGGTTGTCTGGTATGATAGTAATTCTAATTCAGATACTGCTGCAGAGATGATGGAAAAAGCCATAGATGATGGCTGTGTTGCTGTAATAGGGGGAATTACCACCTCAGAAGCTATGAAGATGATTGATGTAGCCCAAAAGAAAAAAGTAATCCTGATGTCTCCAACTGCTTCTGCTGCTGAACTTTCAGCAAGATCCACCTATTTTTTCAGAATTTTTCCTTCGGATAAATATGAAGTAATCAATGCAGCAAAATTTATTGTTGAAAATCTTGGAACAAAAAATTTAAGTATCCTCTATCAGGATAATGATTTCAGTGAATTTATAAGCAGAAATCTTGAAATGGAAGTAAAAAATCTGGGTGTGGAAAACTCTTTGAGAATAAAGGTCTTAAGTGATGGCACCAACACTCCTCAGGCAGTAACGGAAGCATTGAATTTCAAGCCAAATACCATTTATATTGCCACCTATTCAGATATTTTTCCAAAGGTTCTTATGGAAATTAAATCCAGAAATTTTGCTGGAAAGATTGTAACAACCTCTGCCTTCAATAGCCCCGGGCTTCTTCCACAAGTTGCAAGTTTTGCTGAAGAATTATTTTTTTTCAAACCGCCCTTTGACCCCAATGATAGGAACAATGAAGTATGCCAGAATTTTGTAAAAAAATATAAAGATATCTATGGCAAAGACCCGGATATCTTCCCTGCCTATGGCTTTGATGCCCTTTTGGTTTTGGTGGAGGGGATAAAGCTGGGTGGAACCTTTACTGAAGAGATTTATAAGGGTTTAAGGAGCATTTCCAGTTTTCAGGGTGTCACAGGTATGATTTCTTTTACAGTTCAGGGAGAAGTGGTTAAATATCCAAGAATTTTCTTTATAAAGGGTGGTCAAGCCCTGGATTTTATGGAGTATCAGGAAGCCCAGAGGAGAGAAATTTTAAAGAAGATTGAAGAGGAAAAGCAAAAACTGAAAGAATTAAACAAATAAATTGTTTTTTCTTATAAAATATAGAGAATTGATAATAACCCTTGTTTTAAGGGAGCTTAAGTCCCGATATAGAGGTTCTTTCTTTGGATATCTATGGTCTTTTTTTAATCCACTGCTTCTTCTGGCAATATATAGTTTTGTGTTCTCTTTTATTTTTAAGCCAAGGGTGGAAGGAATTTCACCCTATGCCTTGTTTTTATTTATTGGGCTTCTCCCCTGGAACTGGTTTTCTTCCTCTTTAAATG
>JBBFMJ010000218.1:0-3720 GCA_037478515.1 Thermoanaerobaculia bacterium | reverse complement strand
AAAAGTTTTAAGGCAAAAATTGCTCCCTTTATTGCTTTTTTGGCGTCCCTTTTCTTATCACTCTCAAGAGCATAGACATTGAGCCATATATAAAAATGTATCTCTTGATGAATTGTAAACCACTCAGCCCAGTTGTAATACTCATCACATTCTTTACTGTACTCAGGATGTTCCTTTAATAAACTGCCAACTTGGATCCATATGAATCCACCAGCATTTTGAATCCTGCCAGCAGACCTCAAAATTCCTTCACTAAAAAATTCAAAAATATAGTGGCATCTTATAAGAATTTCTGAATATTCCTTTTCTTTGAGCAACAATTTAATATTTTTTAACTTCTCATTGCTCTCTTCTATGCATTTAAATGCAAATTCCCTGTCTTTATTTAACTTTAAACTTTTTTTCTTTAATTTTAACAAAATTTTTTTAGCAAACTCCTTTCCAAAAATTTAAAGATTATATAATTATTTTAACTCTTTTTTAATTTTTTTTCAATAAAATAAAAATGTTATAATAAAGAAAAATTTAAGGAGGGGTTATGAAAGATGTTTTTATTTTAAATGCAAAAAGGACTCCCATTGGGGCATTTCAAGGTGTATTTAAAGATATTCCAGCACCAAAACTTGCAGCAGAAGTTATAAAAGCCCTCTTTGATGGTTTTCCTGTTCCAAAGGAAGAAGTGGAACAGATTTATATGGGATGTGTCCTTCAGGCAGGGCAGGGACAGGCACCAGCAAGGCAGGCAGGGATTTATGGAGGGCTTCCCCTCTCCTGTGGGGCAGTAACTGTACATAAGGTCTGTGGATCGGGTCTCAAAAGTGTTATGCTGGGTGCAAATGATATAAGGGTTGGAGAATTTTCCCTGGTGGTGGCGGGGGGAATGGAGAGTATGAGCCAGGTTCCCTATGCCCTGCTTAAAGCAAGAGATGGTTATAGGATGGGAAATGGGGAACTCATTGATTTGATGATTTATGATGGTCTCTGGGACCCCTATGGTCAAAAACATATGGGAAATTGTGGTGAACTTTGCTCAAAGGAGTTGAATATTTCCAGGGAAGAACAGGACAGGTTTGCAATTCAAAGCTATAAAAGGGCACAGGAAGCATACGAAAAAGGGTATTTTAAAGAAGAAATTGTACCAATTAAGGTTCCAGCAAAGGGTGATCCAGTTATTGTAGATAAAGATGAAGAGCCATACAGAATCCCTGTCGAAAAAATACCAAAGATGAGGCCTGCCTTTCAGGAAGGTGGAACAATAACTGCAGGGAATGCATCAAAGATAAATGATGGTGCCTCTGCTTTAATTTTAGGTGATGAGGAAGTTGTAAAAAAATATAATCTAAAACCTATGGCAAGGATTTTAGGACAGGCAACCCACTCCCAGGAGCCAGAATGGTTTACAACTGCCCCTGCAAAGGCAATAAAAAAACTTTTACAAAAAACAGGTTTTACACTGGACAAAATTGACCTTTTAGAGGTAAATGAGGCATTTGCAGTGGTTGCCCTGGCAACCTTAAAAGAACTGGAATATCCAGAAGAAAAGACAAATATACACGGGGGAGCAGTGGCTTTAGGACATCCGATTGGTGCCTCCGGTGCCAGGATACTTACAACCCTTTTATATGCTTTAAAAAATAATAAGAAAAAATATGGAATTGCTTCCATTTGTATAGGTGGTGGTGAAGCCTGTGCAGTCCTGGTTGAAAATTTACTATAAAATATAAAAATTTAAACTGCTAATATTTTATATTCGTAAAAAATTAGGATGAAACAAATAAAAACAATTTCATTATTTTTATTTTTAAGTTGCTGTATGTTTTCAAATAACATTTTTTATAAGGAAATAGGTGTATCTAAAATTTATGGCTGTTCTTCAAATTTTGGAATAGAATTTATTAAAGAAAAAGGAGATATCAATGGAGATAAAATTTTAGATTTTATTGTTTATAAGCCAGGCAATAATTATTATCCTTCAGGAAAAATCTGGATTTTTTATGGGAAAAGTCAGGAATACCCTAAAGAAATTAGCGTCTGCAATCCAAATATTGAATACTCAGAAATAGATATAAACTATCCATATTTTGCTTTTCAGATAAATGTTTCTGATTTTAATAAAGATGGATATGATGACTTAGCTTTTGGAAAGGTTTTGAAATATACTGGACAAATAGAGGAACGAATTTATATCCTTTATGGCTCTTCCTTTTTTCCATCATATATTGATTTAGATAACCCACCTGAAGATTTAAGAGCAAGCATTTTTTACAATGATGATATAGAAAAATATCAATATTTTGGAAATGTCCTTGAGGCAAGGGATATTAACTTTGATGGTTTTGAGGATTTGATAACAAGTACTGCAATTTTTAACCATATTTATGAGGAAGTAATTGGAGAAATTTATTTTTTTTATGGCTCCAGCAATAGATTCCCTGAAAGAATTCACCTAAAAAATCCAGAATTATATTATGAGAAAATTTCTGTTAAAAATAATCAAAAAGGCGGTGCAGGAAGTTTTAAATTGCTTGATATAAATTCAGACAAATACTTTGATTTAGTGTTTCCTTGCCTGTGGGATGGGTTTAATAATGACAGAGAAGGGGCAGGCAAAGTGGTCATAATATACTCCACAATTTATGGTTTCCCAAAAATCATAGATATGGAAAACCTGCCCTCCAGAAGTACTGTAATTTATGGTGCAAAAACCTATGATTCAATTGGGAGAAAAATTTTTAGTGAAGATATTAATGAAGATAAATTTAATGATATTATCCTTTGTTCATCCTCTGCTTCCGGACCTGACAAGGACAGGTTGGATGCGGGAGAGATCTTTATACTTTATTCCTCTGGGGGCAATTTTCAAAAAGTTATAGATTTACTTTATATTAAAGAAAATTATACATATATAATTGGGGATATTGAGAGGGGTTATATGGGAGAAAACATATCTGTGGGGGATCTGAATGAAGATGGGTTTACTGATTTGGCTATTGCTTCTCCCTTCATAAATAATCTTGCTGGGAGAGTGACAATTTTATACGGAAAAATGTCTGGATGGCCAAAAATAATTGATTTTTTAAATCCTCCTGCAGAGGTTGAAATTTTTAATATAGAAGGAAAAGAGATGTATGATTTCTTTGGAAAGGGAGTAGAAATAATTGATTTAAATGGTGACAATCTTTTTGATTTAGTTTTTGGTTCCTGCAAAAATAGAAAAGAAAATTGCAATACCCCTGATTGTTTTTATTGCGAAGTAAATATTTATTACAATAAAAATTTTAAGTTCAGGTGAATTCTCTTTTTATGATAAAATTTTAAAGTGAAGAAATTTATAATTTTTCTTTCATTTTTATTATCTTCTTTATTATTTTCTGAAGAAGTGATCTTAAAAGCAAAGCAGCAGAGCTGGGTAAAGGACCTCTACTGGATAGGTGAAGGGGAAGTAGAACTTCAATATGAAGATATAAAAATTAATGCAGAAAAAATTACCTATGATTTTGTAAATAGCCAGGTGGAGGCAGAGGGAGAAATTGAATTTAAAACAAGGGATAGTGAAATAAAAGCACTCCATTTAATCTATAATCTCAAAGAAAAAACAGGATTTTTTGAAGTGGTGGATGCCTCCTTTGAGGGAAATTATTATTTTAAAGGAGAAAAACTTGAAAAAATAGGTGAAAATTCTTATAAAATTTATAGAGGTGAATTTACCTCCTGCAACCC
>JBBFMJ010000217.1:0-3771 GCA_037478515.1 Thermoanaerobaculia bacterium | reverse complement strand
ATTGACCTCCTTCTGGATTTTGGTTTTCAGGAAGGTTCCTATTTTTTAAATGAAGACCTTCTAAAACCCTTATGCAAGGCATTGAAAGAGCATTTTCAGGAAGTGGAAACCATACCGGACCCTGACAATGGCTGGATGATTTTAATTAAGGAAAATGGGGTTTTGGGGCATAGTTATATTTTAAAACAGGAAATAATTGAGTCCTCAGAATACTCAAAACTTTTATCCCTTTACAGAAAAATTAAGGATTTATTAAATTTGAGTTTCATCATAGGAGAAGAGCAGTACTCTTCTCTGGATGAGATGGTTTCAGCAGTCCTGGAAAAGGTAAAGAAGGGATATTCCATTCAAAGGTACAAAGGGCTTGGAGAAATGAACCCAGAACAACTCTGGGAAACCACAATGGATCCAGAAAGAAGGGTTCTTTTAAAGGTCACCATTGAAGATGCAGTAGAAGCTGACAGGATTTTTTCAGTCCTTATGGGAGATCAGGTGGAGCCCAGAAAGTCCTTTATTATGGAAAATGCTTTAAGGGTGAAAAACTTAGATGTCTAAACAAAAAAATATTCAACCAATCCTTCTGGAAGAAGAAATTCAAAAGTCCTACATTGACTATGCCATGTCTGTAATTGTAGGAAGAGCCCTTCCAGATGTAAGGGATGGTCTAAAACCAGTCCACAGGCGGCTGATTTACAGTATGTTTGAGACAGGGGTCTTGAGCCATAAACCTTATAAAAAATCAGCCAGGATTGTAGGGGATTGTATGGGTAAATACCATCCCCACGGGGATGCTGCCCTTTATGATGCCCTGGTGAGGATGGCTCAGGACTTTTCAATGAGGTATCCCTTAATTGATGGACAGGGAAATTTTGGCTCCCTCGATGGGGACTCCCCTGCTGCAATGAGATATACTGAAGTCCGCCTTACCCCTCTGGCGGAGGAACTTTTAAAGGAAGATATAGATAAGGATACCGTCGAATGGACACCCAACTATGATGGCTCTTTAAAAGAACCCCTTGTCCTTCCTTCTAAATTTCCAAACCTTCTTGCAAATGGAACATCAGGAATTGCCGTGGGGATGTCCACAAATATCCCTCCACATAATTTAAGGGAACTTGTAGATGTCTGTATTTATATTTTAAAAAATCCTGATTATACTGTGGAAAAAATTTTAGAGATAATGCCTGGACCTGATTTTCCAACAGGCGGAATTATAAATGGAAGGGAAGGGATAAAGGAGGCGTATTCCACAGGAAAAGGAAGTATAAAAATCCTTTCCAAGGCAGTGGTGGAAGTTCAAAAGGGGAAGGAAAAGGAAAATCTGGTAATTACTGAAATTCCCTATCAGGTAAATAAAGCAGCCCTGGTCGCCTCCATTGCAGAGCATATCCAGAGTGGAAAACTGGAAGGGGTATCGGATATAAGGGATGAGTCCTCAAGGGAAGGCATAAGGATTGTTTTAGAACTTAAAAGAGGAGTAAATTCTCAAGTTGTATTGAATTATCTTTATAAACACACTTCCCTTCAAACTTCCTTTGGAATTCAATTCCTTGCCCTGGTAGGAAAAAAACCCCAGACCCTCCCCATTGGAAAACTCATTGAGCTTTTTCTGGATTTCAGAAGGGAAATTATTTATAAGAGATGCCTTTTTGATTTAAAGAAAGCAGAGGAAAAGGCACATATCCTGGAAGGTTTCAAAATTGCTCTGGATAATCTGGATAAGGTAATTGCCCTCATAAGGGCTTCCAAGTCAGTGGAAGAGGCAAGGAAGAACCTCTGTGAGAAGTTTTCCTTTACAGAAATTCAGGCAAATGCAATTCTGGATTTGAAACTTCAAAAACTTACTGCCATGGAAAGGGAAAAGATAATTGAGGACTATAAAAACATTTTAAAATTAATTGCAGACCTCAAAGATATTTTATCCTCTGAAAAGAGGATTAAAGGTATCATTGAAAAGGAACTTTTAGAGATAAAGGAAAAATATGGAGATGAGAGAAGGACAGTAATTCAGGAAAAGATGGAAGAGATAAATTTGGAGGATACCATTGCAGAAGAGGATATGGTTATAACAATTTCACACAAGGGTTATATAAAAAGGACTCCCCTTACAACTTATAGAATACAGCACAGGGGTGGAAAAGGCAGGATCGGGATGTCCACAGGGCAGGAGGACTTTTTGTCTCAGGCCTATGTGGCTTCCACCCATGACTATATACTTTTCTTTACAAACTATGGTAAGGTTTACTGGCTTAAAGCATACGAAATTCCAGAGGTGGGTTCCACGGGAAAGGGAAATCATATTGTCAATCTTTTAAATTTAGCAGATGGAGAAAAGGTGGTGGGGATTCTGGATATAAGGAATTTTGAGGAAGACCTTTCAGTCCTCTTTGCTACTAAAAATGGAAAAGTAAAAAGGACACCTTTAAAGGACTATTCCAATATCAGAAAGACAGGGATTCAGGCAATCAAGATAGAAGAAGGAGATGGGCTTGTGGAAGTTCGTCTCCTTAAAAAAGGTTCCAAAATTTTCATAGCCACTGAAAAGGGATACTCCATTCTTTTTGAAGAAAAGGATGTGAGGGATATGCAGAGGGTTGCCATGGGTGTAACTGGAATTAAATTGAGAAAGGATGACAGGGTAGTGGGGATGGAAGTGGTGGAAGAAAACAGAGATATACTTACAGTATGTACAAAGGGCTATGGAAAGAGGACCGCTCTTAAGGAATATAGGATTCAAAAGAGGGGTGGTTTTGGTATCATAAATGTAAAGGTAACAGAAAAAAATGGACCAGTCCTGGGGATTCTGGAAGTTTCAGAGGAAGATGAAATTATAATTGTTACAGAATTTGGAAAGATAATTCGTTTGAAGGTTTCACAGATTTCAAAATACCACAGATCCAGCCAGGGAGTACGGCTGGTGGACCTTGAAAAGGAAGATAGAATCACTGATATAAGTAAATTACCCCAAGAGGAGGAAGAAGAATGAAAATATTTTTAGACACAGCTTCCCTGGAAGAGATAAAAAAAGGTCTTGAATGGAATATGGTGGATGGGGTTACCACAAACCCCAGTCTGATTGCCAAGGAAGGGGAAAAGGATTATAGAAAGAGGATTGAAGAAATTGCAAAGATTGTAAAGGGTCCCATAAGTGCAGAAGTCATTTCCACCTCTTTTGAAGGTATGATAAAGGAAGCCAGGGAACTTCACTCTATTGCAGAAAATATTGTAATAAAGATACCTATGACTGAAGAAGGGATAAAGGCAACCAAATTTTTAAGTGATGAAGAAATTCCAGTAAATGTAACCCTTATCTTTTCCCCAAACCAGGCACTGATTGCAGCCAAAGCAGGGGCAAGGTATGTTTCACCTTTTGTAGGGCGCTTGGATGATGTGGGAAATCCTGGGATGGAAATTGTCTCTGAAATAATTCAAATTTATCAAAATTATGGTTTTGATACGGAAATAATTGTGGCATCCATTAGAAATCCAGAACATGTAAGGATAGCAGCCCTTCAGGGTGCCCATATTTCTACAATGCCTTTTTCAACTTTAAAGCAACTCTTCAAGCACCCTTTAACAGATATAGGTCTTCAAAGATTTATAGAGGACTACAAAAAGGCAGGTCTGAAATGGTAAAAAGGATTAAAATCTATCCCAATTTGAAGGAAATAAAGATTGAAAACAGGGAACTGGAAAAGCAACTATTAAAGGGGATGGATGAAAATCCTGCGCCTTATTTAAGAGTTATAAGGAAGAGGGAAGGTTTTGAGG
>JBBFMJ010000216.1:0-3786 GCA_037478515.1 Thermoanaerobaculia bacterium | reverse complement strand
ATTCCAGAGGAAACAAATTTAAAAGAATTGACCTTTAAAGCTCTTTTTTTAGGGCTTATAATGGCAGTCATTCTGGGGGCAGCCAATGCATATCTTGGGCTTAAAGCAGGAATGACTGTTTCTGCCACTTTCCCTGCAGCAGTTATTGCAATGGCACTTTTGAAAGTATGGAAGGGGACAGTGCTGGAAGAAAACATTACAAGAACCACTGCTGCCGTTGGAGAAGCATTGGTGGCAGGTGCAATTTTTACCTTGCCTGCCTTTTTTATGTCTGGTGCCTGGGTGGATCTTAAAGGAATCCATTTCTGGGAAGCCACTTTTATAATTTTAATTGGCGGTGTCATTGGGGTTCTCTTTGTAATTCTCTTGCGAAGGCCCCTTATTGAAGAAGGAAATCTGCCCTTTCCAGAGAGCGTTGCCTGTGCTGAAATAGTTAAGGCAGGGCAGAAAGGACAAAAACAGGCAAAATATGTCTTTTCCAGTATGGGTTTTGCTGCTTTTCTGGAGCTTTTAAAAAATGAATCAGGTTTTCAAATTTTTAAGGATACCATAAGCCATTTTTTTAAATTCCCTCTGGTAAAGGGAAAGGAATTGGGCGGTGGTGTTTTTCTCTCTTCTCCTATTCTTTCTTCTGCACTGGTAGGGGTGGGATATATAATTGGTTTTGAATGGGCAGCCATTTCTTTTGCAGGGGGAATCCTTACCTGGCTTGTCTTTGTTCCAATTTTTTATTTCACAAAAGGCAATATAACTGCAAATCCTGAAGAACTTTCAATATTGATATGGAAAGAAGAAGTAAGACCCATTGCCGTGGGAGCAATGCTGGTGGGTGCTTTTTATACCCTTTATAAAATGAGAGGTTCCCTGATAGAGGGTTTTAAAAGATCTTATGAAGATATGAAAAAACACCATTCCTTAAAGGGCACAGAAGGACGGCTTTCCAAAGACCTTCCCCTCTTCTGGATTATTGCAGGGGTTCTCATTATGGTAATTCCAATGTTTTTCCTTTATGCACATTTTGTTAAAAACATTGGCTGGGGACTTCTTTCCACCATCATAATGATTGTCACTGCCTTTATTTTTTCAGCTGTGGGTGGTTATCTGGTTGGACTTATAGGGGGTTCAAATCAGCCCATTTCAGGGCTTGCCTTAACTGCTCTTATAATTTCCTCTCTCATTATGCTGGCAGCAGGGCTGAAAGGCATTCCCGGGGTAATTGCAGTGCTTGCCACTGCTGCTGTGGTTTGCTGTGCCTCCTCTATGGCAGGGGATATGATACAGGACCTAAAAGTGGGGCAGATAATAGGTGGAACTCCCTGGAAAATGGAACTGGTGGTGATTATTTCTGTGATTGTGGTCTCTTTTACCCTTATTTTTCCAATAAGATGGCTCCATTATGGAACCCCTGGAGGGCTTGGAGGAGAAAACCTTCCAGCACCTCAAGCAGGGCTTATGGCATTTATGAGCAAGGGAATTATGGGTGGAGAGATGCCCTTTACATATATACTGATTGGAATAGGACTTGGAATTGCTTTTATACTTCTCAAAGCCCCTTCCCCAATGCTTATTGCTGTGGGAATGTATTTGCCCTTTTCCTCCACCTTTGCAATTTTTGTAGGTGGAATATTTCAACTTATCACAAAAAAAATAGCAGAAAAAAGGGGATACGATGCCTCTCAAAAGATGGAGGTGGAAAATAAAGGAACGCTCATTGCTTCTGGATTTGTGGCAGGGGAAGCAATTATAGGAGTATTGCTGGCACTTATTGTAGTATTAAATATAAATTTACCAAAAATCTATTCCTTTTTTGGTATGGAACAGGGTTCAGGAATACTGGGCTTTGCTGTTTTTGGATTGCTGGGATGGATACTTATAAAGTTTCCCTTAACTTCATTTGCAAAAGAGGAGAATAAAGAGTTATAATATAGGATGATTTATGGGAGGTTAATATGAATTTTAAACCTGGTGATACTGTGAAAGTATATGTCAAGATTAAAGAGCAAGACAAAGAACGTCTTCAGCCCTTTGAAGGAGTTGTCATTGCAATGAGTTCCAAAGGTAAAACAAAATCCTTCACTGTAAGGAAAGTTTCCTCTGGAATTGGAGTGGAAAGGGTTTTTCTTTCTGATTCCCCAAGTATTGCCAAGATTGAAGTGGTAAAGACAGGTAAAGTCAGAAGAGCAAAACTCTATTATTTAAGAAATTTGAAAGGCAAGCAGGCAAGAATTGAAGAAATAAAATAATGGCTTTAAAGAGAGATGTTATAATTGCCAATGCAGAAAAGCTTGTAAACAAAGGCAAGATAGAAGCTGCCATTAAGGAATATATTAAGTTAGTTGAAGATAATCCAAAGGATACAAATATTTTAAATAGAATTGGTGATTTATATTCAAGAATCCATAGAATAAAGGATGCAGTAAAGTATTACAGGGATGTAGCAAGAATTTGGGCAGATGATGGCTTTTACCTAAAAGCCATTGCCATGCTTAAAAAGATAAACAAATATGACCCCTCTGTTTTGGAAGTATACAGTGAGCTGGGAGATTTGTGTCTCAAACAAGGGCTGCCATCGGAAGCCATAGGATACTATCAATACCTGGCTGAGTATTATTCAAAAAACAACCAGTTTCAGGAGGCAGCAAAAATATATGAAAAACTAGTCCAGATGGCTCCTGATAATATTATAGTGAGAGGAAAATTGGCAGAAATTTATGTCCAGATCTCTGAAGTTGATAAAGCCTTGCGAGAGTTTCAAACTATAGGAAAAATGCTTATCTCCAAAGGAAGAGTACAGGAAGCAATTCAGGTCTATAACAGAGCCCTAAAACTGGATCCCAATAACCTGGAAATGATTCTGGATCTGGCAAACAGTTTAAGAGATGAAGGGAAATATCAGGAAATAATAAAACTTTTAGAAGATGCCATCTCCTCTGGATCCAATGAGATGAGGGCATATACCCTTTCCGCTGAAGCCCATTTCCATCTGAAGGATTATGAGACAGCTCTGGATATCATAACCTTGGGGCTTAGAAAATTTCCTGACAGCGAAGAGTTGTTTTCTTTGAAAGGGGAAATTCTCTTAAAACAGGATAAAAATGAAGATGCTGTGGTGGCTTTTCATCAGGCAGCTGACATTGCTTTTAAGAAAAAGGATAGCCAAAAAGCCCTGGGTATTCTTTATAAGATATTAAAAAGAGATCCTGTAAATATTCCCACCCTTCAAAAACTGGTCCATTTCAATGAAGTCTTAAAACAGGAAACCCATCTTATTCAATCCCTTGCTATGCTTGCAGAAGCCTATGCCCATTATAAACTCTTTCCTGAAGCAATTCAGACCCTGGAAAGATTGGTTCAAATGGAACCAGAAAATGCCCAACACAAAGAAAAGCTTGCTTACTTCAAACAAAAAATGGGCAAAAGAGTTACCCTGGAAGAACTGGCAATGCCAGAGGTGGCAAAGGAAGAGATTGAAGAACTGCCAGAAATTGAACTACCCGTACTGGAAAAAGAAGAAGCCCCTGCAATGGAAGAGGAAGCCCTCCTTATTGAAGAAGAACTTCCTCAGGAATTAAAGGAATATGTAAATGAACACCTTGTAGAGGTGGATGTATTTTTCAAGTACAATTTAATGGATAAAGCCATTCAAGGACTTCAAACAATCCTTGAAAGGGTTCCCAATTATATCCCTTGCCTGGAAAAACTCCTTCAGGTCTATTTAGAAGATGGGAAATTACAGGACGCAGAAAAGGTGGGTAAAAAATTAATTGAGCTTTACGGAAAAAAGAA
>JBBFMJ010000215.1:0-3787 GCA_037478515.1 Thermoanaerobaculia bacterium | reverse complement strand
CTACTTGTTTTCCACAAGGGGAGGGCTTTTTTTATTCAATAAAAAAGGGATAAAGGAATTTGATGAAAGGGAGGGGCTTTTAAGCAAAAATATCTTTGTTACCCATGAAGATAAGAAAGGAAATTTCTGGATTGGCTGTGAAGATGCAGTATACAGATACAAGGCTGGAAAGTATTTTTTATTTGAGAAAACCGAAGACAGCTATGCTTTTTCATTTTTTGTTCTGGTGCTTCCCCCCTTCCGCCAGAGCAATCCATAATAAATAATAACAGACACAACATTTATTCTACTTCCAGATAAACATCTCTGCTTTTACATATTATTTAGTTAAGGATAAAGTAGAAGTAGAATACAGAGGAAAGATAGAGATAAAGGGAAAAGGGGAAGTGGATATGTATTTTGTTAAAAGTTTGGTGGAATAAAATTTTCATAAATTTTGTTTTATAAAAAAAATTAAAAAGGAGGTTTTTTTGTGGACTTAAATTATAAAGAGCCCATTGAGATCAGTGCAGATACCTACTGGGTTGGTAAAAGAGAAGGGGATCTCTTAGAGAGAAATATTTATTTAAGGGTTTTCAAAGGCGGTGGAAAGCAAATAAATTTGCTCATAGATCCAGGACCACCTGAAGATCTTCAAGTTCTTACGGAAAAAACATCAAAAATAATTAAATCAATTAAAAATGTAAATTTGATTTTTATAAATCATCAGGATCCAGATGTGGCTTACAATGCCTCTTCCATTCAAAGATTAAATCCCAATTGTTTGATTTTATCCTCTGAAGATTCCATAAGATTGATACATTTTTATGGGCTTGACTTAAAAAAATTAAGGGCAATTGAAAATTTCAAAAACCTTGAAATAACCCTAACCACAGGGCATAAATTAAAATTTGTCCCTTCCCCCTATTGCCATTTCAGGGGTGCCGTTATGCTTTATGACCCTGAAACAAGGATTTTGTTTTCTGGTGATTTATTTGGTGGCTTGTCTTATAACCCATCCCTTTTTGCAGAAAATGGATACCTGGAAGGGATAAAAATATTTCATCAAATTTATATGCCTACAAAGGATGCCTTAAAGTATGCCTTAGAAAATATAAAAAATTTAGACCCACCACCTCTTTTTATAGCCCCCCAGCATGGCTCAATTATTTCCTTTGAAAAAGTAAAGGAAGCAATGGATTTTCTTGAAAATTTAGATGTGGGACTGGATCTTTACCTGAAAAGGCAGGAAAAGGAAAATTATTTAGGTGCAATAAATGAATTTTTAAAAGAAGTGAAAAAATGGATAAATAAAGATGATTTAAAAGATATTTTAAGTGGTTTTAAGGACTCCACTTTTACCTCTATGTTTAGCTTTACTTCCGAGGAGATAACAGATATTAAAATTGATTATGATACAGCAATAGATTTCCTTACAAGAAATGCAAGAATCCTACTTCCTCAGGAAAAGATGGATTTCTTTGACCTGGAGATGGTAAGAATTTTTACAAAATGGGGGCTCCCAGTTCCAAAATTAAAGGAAACAAAAGAAATTGAAATAAATTTATTTGAGGAGGAATAAAATGATTGAGTGGAGAGAAGAGTTTTCTTTTGGTATAGAAAAAATTGACAATCAACACAAGGAATTTTTAAAGAGATTAAATGGCTTTTTATCTTCTTTAAAAGAAGGGAAAGGTAAAGAGGAAATAGAAAAGGTCTTTGAATTTTTAAAGGAATATGTGATATTCCACTTTGAAGAAGAAGAAACTTTTATGAAAAATATGGATTTTCCTGATTTTGAAAAACATAAAAAAACCCATCAGGATTTCAAGGAAAATATAAATAAATTAAAAGAAGATTTAGATAAAGAAGGGGCTTCCTTGTCCTTTGTTTTAAAGGTAAGCAAAGAATTGACGCAATGGTATATAAATCACATTGGAAAAATGGATAAAAAATATGCTTTGGCTTTTAAGGGAAAATCTTAAAGACCAACATAATGGTTTATTTTTCTTTCCCCCTTTTCTTCATTTATTGCAATGAGTTCTAACCTTGGTGGAAGTTCTATTTTATTTTTTTTCAAATAAATTTCAATTAGTTTTTCAAGTTTTCTCTTTTTTTTATAATCAAAATGATATTCAGCAGGGAAATCATCAAATTTTGTCCTTCTCTTTACTTCAATAAAACATAAAAAACCATCCTTTTTTGCAATAATATCAATTTCCCCAATTTTGCACTTCCAGTTCCTTTCAATTATTGTATAACCTTTATCAATCAAATAGAGTGTTGCTACCTGTTCCCCAATAAAACCTTTATTGAATAGCTTTCCAAATAAGTTCCAGAACATCAAAGACCTTAAAGTCCTCCATATTTTTTTCTTTTGTGGCATTTTCAAGCATTATGTAACAGAAGGGACAGGAGAGGGCAACCCCTTCAGTTTTTGTCTTTAAAGCATATTCCAGGCGCAAATGGTTAATCCTCTTTCCTTTTTCCTCAAGCCACATCCTCCCACCCCCCGCCCCACAACACAGCCCTTTTTCCTTTGAAAGTTCCATTTCTTTTAAATCTTTATTTAAAATCTTTGAAAGCAAAAACCTTGGTGCCTCATAAATTCCGTTATACCTTCCAAGATAGCAGGAATCATGGTAAGTTAAGTTTAAATCAATTTTATTTTTAATTTGAAGCTCCCCTGCAGAATACCTTTCACATAAAAATTCAAGAAAATGTAGAACTTTATAATTCCCACCAAAGGAAGGGTATTCATTTTGAAGGGTATTGAGGCAATGGGGACAGAAAGTTATTATTTTTTCAAACTTATATTTATTTAAGGTCTCCACATTTTGCTGTGCCATCTGATAAAACAAATATTCATTTCCAAGTCGCCTGGCAGAATCCCCAGTGCAGTTTTCTTCATCCCCCAAGACAGCATAATCAATATTTAATTTGTTTAAAATGTTTATACATATTTTTGAAATTTTTTTTCCATGGTCATCATAGGAGCCAGCACACCCAACCCAGAATAAATACTTTGCTTCTTTTTTTTCCTTAAATTTAGGGACTTCTAAACCTTCCATCCACTCACATCTTTTATCCTTTGGCATATTCCAAGGATTTGAATTTACCTCCATTCCTTTAAAGGAGTTTATTGCCTCCTCTGGAAAATCTGACTCTTCTAAAACCAGATTTCTCCTCAAACCCACGATTTTATCTATATAGGAAATAAACAATGGACAGTGTTCTTCACAAAATCTACAGGTGGTGCAATCCCATATAATTTCTTCTCTTACATAATCTTTTGGAAGCTTTGGAAGGGGAGTTTTTTCTCCATCTGCTTCCTCTGAAATTAAATTTTTATTTTCTTTATAAATATAGTCCCTTAAATGAAGGCCAAACTCCATTGGGGAGAGGGCTTTTTCTGTCAATCTTGTGGGACAGAACTCCCTGCACCTTCCACATTCTGTACAGGTATAAAAATCCAGTACCTGCTTCCAGTTGAAGTCCTTTGCATACTTTATTCCAAAGGTCTCATCTTCTTTAATATTTTCAAAATCCATATCCTCCAGTTTTCCTGCTGGTTCTAATCTTTTAAAAAATACATTAAAGAAAGAAGTATAGACATGGAAATGTTTTGAATAGGGAAGATAATTCATAAAAAATAAAAGGGTTATTAAATGTATCCACCAGCTATAAATATAGACAAAATTTGCCCTATTTAAATCAATAAAATTTGAAATAAAAGAAGAAACAGGAGAAATTATGGCAAAGGGCGGGTTTTGAACTTTAATAATTGATGCATCTGTCAAGCCATCTG
>JBBFMJ010000214.1:0-3806 GCA_037478515.1 Thermoanaerobaculia bacterium | reverse complement strand
GTCAGGGAAAATTACAGAAAGGCAAAATATGAAGAAAATGTAAAAAAATATATAGTAAATTTAAAAAGCCGTTATCTGGTTCAAATAGATTACAAGCTTCTGGAGGAGCCAAAATGAAAAAGAGCCATTTTATAAAAAATTTAGAAGAGGGAAAAATAATTGAAACAATTTTTTTAGTGGTGGAAAAGGAAATAAAACAAAAAAAAGATGGAAAAGGGGATTATCTATACCTGGTTTTAAGGGATAGGACAGGAAAAATTTCTGCCTTTATGTGGGATAACTTTGAAAAGATTCACAAAGATATTGAGCCAGGCACCATAATTAAAATAAAAGGAAGTGTTCATTCCTATAAGGAAAAGCGTCAAATAGTACTTCAAAACCTGGAAATCTATAAAGAAGAAGCCCAGCTTAAGGATTTCCTTCCTTCCACAGACAAAGATATTGAATTTTTATTTAAAAGAGCTCTGGAAAAAATAGATTCATTAAATAATGAAAAGATTAAAAACTTACTGAAAAAAATTTTTACAAACCCTGAATACAAACCCCTTATTCTTCAGGTTCCAGCAGCCAAGGGCTATCACCACGCTTGCATAGGGGGTCTTCTGGAACACACTGTAAGTTTACTGGAACTGGCTGAACTCATTCTTCAGCACTATAAGGATTTAAACAGAGACCTTTTGCTGGCTGGAGTTTTACTTCACGACATTGGAAAAATCTGGGAACTGGACACAAAAAACTTTTTTGAATATACAAAAGCAGGAAGAATGGTGGGACACATAACTATGGGAGTACAACTCCTTGAAAGGGAAGCAGGCAAAATAGAAAATTTTCCACCTGAATTGAAGGATCTCCTTACGCATATGATAATATCTCATCATGGTGAGCTGGAATATGGTTCCCCAAAACAACCGATGATAAAGGAAGCCCTTGCCTTACATTTTATAGATTTAATTGATTCAGCACTTAAAGGTTTTGATGAAATAATGGAACAGGAAAACTCTGACTTTTCCTATTCCCAGCAACTGGGAAGATTTATATTTAAAACGGAATAGGAAAATAAAACATAAAAAGAGGTGTTTTATTAAAATTAAGGGGGGTTTATGAAAAAAAATGTTCTCTTTCTTTTAATGGCCTTATTTTTCTCAAAACTAATCTTTTCTCAACTTTCAACGGAAATCCCTTTTTCCTGGGGGAATAACGATTATGGCCAACTGGGAAATGGAACTTCTGTCTGGACCGCTGAACCGGTTGAAATTCCAAGTTTAAAGGATGTATTATCTATATCTTCTGGGAAAATTGCCTTGAAATCTGATGGAACTGTTTTATTGTGGGGAAAAGGGGAATGTGTTCCTTCACCAATGCCTGATCTTTATGATGTAGTCCAGGTCTCTGCTGGTGAAGAACATTTCCTTGTGTTAAAAAAAGATGGAACTGTCTGGGCTTGGGGGAAGAATGTCTACGGACAGATGGGAAACGGAACCTGGCAGGAATCTGATGTTCCTGTCAAGGTTAAAAACCTGGAAAACATAATTGCCATTTCAGCAGGTGCTTATCACTGCCTTGCATTAAGAGAAGATGGAACGGTTTGGGCTTGGGGGTCAAATAGTAAGGGTCAACTGGGAAATGGAGAAAAGGGGGACTTGACAGAAAAAAATATCCCGGTCAGAGTTTCTTATTTAAATGATATTATTGCTATATCCGCAGGTCCCGAAAACTCTTATGCCTTGAAATCTGATAGGACTGTCTGGGCTTGGGGCTATAATGAATACGGACAACTTGGAAATGGTACTTATTTTGATAGCTCCATTCCAGTTAAAGTTAAAAATCTTCAAAATGTAAAACAGATATCAGTAAATATTGCCCTTAAATTTGATGGAACTGTATGGCAGTGGGGAAATAAGAAAAATTTACCCGAAAAGGTTCAAAATTTAGAGGGCATAATTTCAATTTCTTCTTCTTACTGGCATTTTCTTGCTTTAAAATATGATGGAACTGTATGGGAATGGAATTATTATTATTCCAGTGTTCCCAAACAAGTAATGAATCTAAAAGATGTAAAAATAATTTCAGATTCAAGATATAGTTTCTTTGCAGTAAAAAAGGATGGCACTGTCTGGGGATGGGGTTCAAATCGGGATTGCTCCCTTTTAAGTGATTATTATTATCATAGACATTCCCCCACTCCCAGCACAAATATAGAGGATGTCTACTTGATTTCTGCTGGGTTTACCCATTCCCTTGCTTTGAAATATGATGGGACTGTATGGACCTGGGGAAATAGACGTTGTGTTCCATATAGTGAAGGAGAAATTTCTTTTGTTTTGAATAAACCTACAAGGATAGAAAGTATTTCTGATGTAATTTCCATTTCTGCAGGAGAAAATTTTTCCCTTTTCTTGAAAAGGGATGGAACTGTCTGGGCTTGTGGTTCCAATGAATATGGTCAGCTGGGAAACGGGACTTTTTATGGTTGCATTGAGCCAGTTCAGGTTTTAAATCTTTCCAATATTATAGCCATTTCCACAAAAGCAAAACACTGCCTTGCCTTAAGAAAAGACGGAACAGTTTGGGCTTGGGGTCTCAATTCAGCAGGGCAACTGGGAATTGAGAACTTTGAAAACTCAAATTTACCTATCAAGGTGCCAGACCTTGAAAATGTAATTTATATTTCAACTGGCAGATACCATTCCCTTGCCCTTAAAAATGATGGAAGTGTATGGGCATGGGGATGGAATAGAGAAGGGCAACTTGGAACTGGAGATTGGGAAAATAGAAATACTCCAGTTCAAGTTATAAATCTAAATAATATAGTTTTTGTGGATGCGGGTGCCTGCCATTCTCTTGCTATAAAAGCAGATGGAACTCTTTGGGTATGGGGCTCCAATGAATTAGGTCAACTGGGGATTGATGAACTCACCTGGTCTTATAATGAACCTGTAAAATTGCCATATCTGGAAAAAATAATTTCTGCCTCCGGTGGATGGGATCACTCTTTAGCCCTTACAGAAGATGGCTATGTGTGGGCATGGGGATATAACAAGTATGGACAATTGGGAGATAATACAAAATTAAGTAGCAGAAAACCCGTTAAAGTTTTAAATATTTCCAATGTAAGGAGTATTTCAGCGGGACATCAGTTTTCTCTTGCCATTGCCCCTGCTAAATTTAATTTTAAAAATTAAATTTTTTAATTATTTTTTATCTTCACTGTCCCCCAACCCCAACAATATATCTCCACTGGATTATCTTTTCATTTATCTCTTTCAATCTTTGAGTTAGCATCCTGGTAAGCAAACTTAAAAATTGCAAACTGGCAGCAGGGTCCATCTTTAAAATTTCACCCAGTGTTTTTTTATCAATAGAGAGAATAGTTGCCCCTTTTCCATGGGCTCTGGCATCAGCAGACCTGGGAGAACCATCAATGAGTGCCATTTCACCAAAAAACTCCCCCCTTCCTAAAATAGCCAGTGCTTCTTCTCCAATCCCTGGAATAAATTTTGAAATCCTCACCTGCCCATCCAAAATAATAAACAACTTATCCCCCACCTCCCCTTCCTTAAATATAATGGAATCACTTTCATAATTTTCTTCCTGGGAAAAGGTTGCCAAGAGGCGAATTTCTGCAGGAGACAAACCCTTTTCATGGAAAAGATCCATTTTTTTATCTTCATCTATTTTAATTTTTTGAGATCTCCTTTTTTCTTCCCTTTTATATAATTTTTCTTCCATTTTCATTTCTTCTGTAAAAAAGGTTTTTAAAAGTTCATTGGAACTTCTGAGTTTATCCGATAGGGATTTCCAGAAAG
>JBBFMJ010000213.1:0-3837 GCA_037478515.1 Thermoanaerobaculia bacterium | reverse complement strand
CAGGGTATGTGGAAGATGGAATATTTGAAAATATTTTAAAGGAACTGGAAATAATAGAATATAAAAAAATTCTATGGACTCAAGAAAATTATCAAAGACTAAAAGATTCTATAATCGAAAATATTAAGATTTATGAAAACAAAAATCCCCATAGTTTTTCACTGCCTTTAAAATACCTTTCAGGACTTTTAGAAATTGATTTAAATGAGGAAGTTTTTCAGAAAATTATTGAGGAATTAAATTTTAATGTGGTAAAGGGAAATTTAATTTTAAAGGAAAAAGAAGAATTGACAGAGGATTTAAAAAAAATCCTCAAAGTTTTAAAAGATTATGGATTAGCAACTCCGGACCCGGATACATTAAGCAAAGAAACAGGTATTCCCATTAAGGAATTGAAGTTAAAATTAAGAGATTTGGTCCAGAGAGGTTTTCTGGCTCAGGTTTCAGTGGGTTATTACATTGAAAAGGAAGTGCTGGAAAATGCCATAAAAAAATTAAAATCCACTGGCTGGGAAAAATTTACCATTTCAGAATTCAAGGAACTCTTTGATATCTCAAGAAAATATGCAGTGCCTCTTCTGGAATATCTGGACTCCCAGAGGATCACTGTAAGAACCAAGGACTTCAGAATTTTAAAAAAATAGATGATAAATAGAAATTTTTTAATTACTTTTATTTTTTTAATACACCTTTTTTTTTCAATTTATTACTATCAGCCCTATACTTTTTTGCATGAGGATGGGATTGCCTTTGCTTTCATTTCAGTTTCCCTTACAGAAGACGGGGATCTCTACCTGGAAAACAACTTTCCCTTTACCCCTATCGGGGACAGGCCTGAAAAATCCTTCTACTCCTTTTCAAAGGATGGAAAATATGTTCCAAAGCACTCCCCTCTTCTTTCCATATTAGGCATACCCTTTTATAAAGTTTTTGGTTTTAATGGTTTTTTAATTTTAAATTTAATAATATTTTTTGGGATTTTATTTTTTCTTTCCCGTTTTCTTGAGGAAAAGGTCTCAATTTTACAGGGGCTTTCCTTTTCTTCTGTCTTCCTTCTGCCTTTCATTTTTTATCATACTTATAGTTTTTGCCCCGATATTTTGCTTGCCTTCTTAATTTCCTTCAGTTTCTGGCTTGTAAAAATTAAAAAGGACTTTTTTTCGGGCATTCTCTCAGGACTAAACATTTTTTTAAGACCCAATTATGTTTTTCAAATTTTTCCTTTTCTTTTTGTTTCAAGAAAAAAAATATTTTACCTATCAGGTGTTGCCCTGGGGCTTATTCCTCTCCTTTTATATAACACAATTTTTTTTGGCTTCCCATGGACAACCAGTTATGACAGGACAGTGGTTTACACAAAGGCAGGGCAGATCTCTGTATCCCATTATGAGTTATTTTCTTTAGATTTTTCCAGATTCTGGAAAATTTTATCCCTTTATCCGAGAGGACTTATATTTTGTGCTCCCGTTATTTTTCCCCTTTTACTTTTACTCTTTTTAAAAAGAAAAAAATTTAAAGAAATTTCTATATTTTTGTTCTCCACCTGGCTATGGCATTATATTTTTTATGGTTTTTATGTTGCTTGGCTTGCAAACCACCATGGCTTAAGGTTTTTTATAGTTCCTGTCCTTCTGACATCTCTTTCTTCTTTGGCTTTTGAAAAAGAAAAGATTTAAATTTTTGTGTTATCATAAAAGTATGAAAAAAATAATTATTTTTTATTTAATAATTTTTCTTTCAGGTTGCACTTCTATAAGTTTGAAAAAGGAAAAAGCAGAAGAAAGTTTTCTTTCTGTTTCCATTTTTCAAACAAAGGAGGATTTAGAAAAGAAAAGCCCTAGTCCCTATGGAGTTCTTTCTGAATTGTTTATTTATAAAAATGGCAAGTGGGAAAAGATTAAAGCCACTATGGTCCCAGCTTATACAATTTTTGGAATTGAAGAAGGGAAATATCTTATAAAAGTTGAAAAATTTATATCAAAACAAGGGCATATTGAAGATTTGAAGGGAAAAAAATCAAAAGTTTTAAAAATTAGGAAAGGAGAAAGTGCCAATTTAAATGTTGTCTTAAAGGCACCACCCCCTGTAGGGCTTATTGTGGTAGGAATTCTTGTGGGGGTTGCAGTTATATGGGGCTTATATGAACTGATAAAAGATGGTGATTTAGACCTTCCCCATCCCCCACCCCTTGAAATCTCCCCTGTTCTTCCAGATGTTTTCTTTCACATTTCTTTAAGTTATCCCTGCTGCTATGGCTACAGTTCTGCTTATATGGACAGGGAAGCACCAAAACTTATTGCTAATTTTCCCCTTCACAAGGATCCAAAAGTTCCAAAGGATACGCATATCTTTTTAAATTTTTCAGAACCCATTAAGAAAAACTGGGAAAAGGAAACCCTTCAGGTTATAGGTGAAAAATCAGGAAAGGTGCAAGGAAAGGTTATTTTTAATTCCACCCAGGATTTTGTGGAATTTATCCCAGAAAGGGAATTTACAAGTGGAGAAAAGGTCTATGTCACATTAAATGGGGATGAAGTGGAAGACCTTTCAGGAAATGAAATGGGGGATAAAGTGACTTTTCATTTTACAATTATTTAAAGTTATTGCATTTCATTTAAAATTTAATATTTTCAAATTCCATTTTTGTCTTAAAATTTTATCCCTTTTTGCAATTTCCCTATTTTCCTTTAGCCATTTTATGGTTTTTTCATCTGAAGGGTAGCCAGAACCAAAGTCCCCATAAATTTTATGAAGTTTTTCAATTTCTCTGTCTCTTATCACTTTTGCCACAATGGAAGCAGCCGAGACCACTGGAATTTTTTCATCTGCTTTATTCAGGGCAATAATTTTTTTGCCAGTAAGATAGGTTAGTTTTAAGCTCAAAGAATTACAGATTTTACTCTGACAGGGAGCATCCAAATAAATTGTCTGGGATGGTTTATTATTAGAAAGTAATATCACTTTTTCCATAAAAATCTTATTTAAACTATTTTTATCAATTTCTTCTGGACTTATAATTAAGAAATCAAAGTCAAAATTATTTTCTATGAATTTTTCAAATAATTCTTCTCTTTTTTCCTTTTTTAACTTTTTAGAGTCCTTTATTCCAAGGGAAAGGAGAAATTTTTCATATTTACTATCAATGGATAAAATTGATATAACCATAGGTCCCAGTACAGGACCGCGACCCGCTTCATCTATACCAGAAATTATCATATTTTATTTTAACATTAAATTAAATATTTAAATGCTGATGTTTGATTATTTTTCTGTTTTATGTTAAATTTTAAATATGAAAATTAAACCAAAGAGATATATTGTATGGTCAACAAAAAAAGAAATTAATTTAGATGATTTGTTTTTAAAAAAATGGTATATAGCACAGATATTAACAAAAGGATGTGCAAAAGACATAGCAGAGCTGGATTGGAAAGATTTAAAAAAAATTATATTTGAAATCAATCTTCCAAAACACATAAAGTCATTGTGGGAAAACTATTTTAATGCTAAAAAGTAAAGGAATTATAACCGATCTTCAAAGGGATTTTTTAAAATTTTTTTCTAAATTACCCGATAGCAACTCATTTTATCTCACCGGCGGGACTGCCCTTGCAGATTTTTTTTTAGGACATAGAAAGTCCTATGATTTGAACCTTTTTACCCGTGAAAAGAAGTTAATTTTACCTTTTACAAATCTACTAAGAGAAAAAATAAGAAAAAAATTTAATTTCAATTTAATAAAAAGATTTGAAACCTTTATAGAAATTGAAATAAAAAGCAAAGATGAGGAAACAGTAGTTCATCTGGCTTATGATTCTCTTTTTAGATTAGGAAAAC
>JBBFMJ010000212.1:0-3863 GCA_037478515.1 Thermoanaerobaculia bacterium | reverse complement strand
CCTCCAGAGTATAGCCACTTTTGGTATTTTGAAAAATCTTTATAAAAACCACCCTTACAACCATCACTGGCTTGGAGAAGTGGAAAAAATTAAAAGTATTGGGGTAGGAGATATAAAAAGGTTTTACAGCAAATTTATAAAACCTGAATCTTTAAGTTTGATTTATGTAGGTCCTTTGGCGGAAGAAGAACTTAAAAAGAATTTAAAGGTATTGGAAGAATGGAAAGCTGGAAGGGAAGAGGTTCCTTTGATTTCAAAGCCAGAAACTTTGAAAAAATTAGAGGTCTATTTTATAGACAAGCCAAAGGCAGCCCAGAGTTTTATAACTTTTTCTTTTCTGGCTCCTTCCCCATCTGATCCTGAATATCCTGCCCTTCAAATTGGAAACCATCTTTTAAGTGGATATTTTATGAGCCGTTTGAATATGAAATTGAGAGAAGAAAAGGGTTTTACCTATGGTGCCAGGAGCAGTATAGTGCCTTTAAAGTTTGGAGGATACTGGACCTTTAGGGTACCTGTGGATATAAAATTTACTAAGGATGCCCTTAAGGAAATTTTCAATGAACTGGAAGGTATAACATCTAAAAAACCCGTTGAAAAAGAGGAATTTGAAAAGGCAAAAAACAATTTAATTTTGGGACTTCCATCCAGGTTTGAAAGTCCTGATAGTTTGATTTCTTTTATTGAAATGATTTCCACCTTTGATCTTCCCCTGGGCTATTTAAATACTTTTCCAAAAAAGTTAAAAGAAGTTAAACTGGAAGAAGTTCAAAGGGTTATGGATAAATATTTTAAAGAAGGTAAATTTTTGGTGGTTATAGTTTCAGATAAGGAAAAGGTGCTGGATACTTTAAAGGAATTTAATTTTGAAAAAATTATATTCTGCGACCCCTTTGGAAGTCCTATCCAGAATTGAGGAAAAGGCAGAAGAAGAAGGGATTCAATTTTTTGGTGTAGTAAAAGCCCAGAGGGTCCCTCTTTTTGAAAAATATAAAAATCTGGTGGAAAATTTTTCTATAAAAGAGCTTCAATATTTAAAAAAAATAAGGGAAAGGGAAAACCCTGAAAATATTTTTCCTTCAGTAAAAAGTATTATGGCATTTCTTTTTCCCTATCCCTTTGATAGGACCAATTCACTAAATCTTAAAAAAAATAAAATTGCCCATTTTGCCCTGGGAGATGATTATCATAAAAAAATTAAAAAAAAATTAAAAAATATAACAAAGGAAATTCCAGGAAATTGCAGGATCCTTTGTGATACAAGCCCTTTCCTTGAAAAGCCATATGGAGCAAAGGCAGGGCTTGGATTTATGGGAAAAAATACTCTTCTGATAAATAAAATTTATGGGAGTGCCTTTAATTTGGGTTTTATTTTAACTGAATATGTTTTTGAAGAAAAAATTTTAAATTTTAAAGGAAGCTGTGGGGATTGCAAAAGGTGCCTTGAGGTCTGTCCCACTGGTGCCTTGGAGAAGCCATACTTTTTAAATCCAGAAAAATGTATCTCCTTTTTAACTATGGAAGCAAAGGAAATTCCTGCTGAACCGAAAGAAAGGTGGGGATATATTTATGGTTGTGATCTCTGTCAGGCAGTTTGTCCTTTTAATGAAGATTTGATATTTGAAAAAGGAGAAGAACTTTGCCTTCCCAGAGTGCCTGAGGAAAGGTTGAAAGAGAATATTAAAATTGTGGAAAAGGAAAGGATTGAAGTTTTTATAAGACAGAAAGATTTTTATTTCCCTTTAAATCCAGTTTTGCGTTTTGAGTTAAAAAGTATATTAAAGGAAGGGGTTTATTATTTTAATGGATTCAATTTTGAAGGAGTACCGGGAGGAAAAAAGGGAAAGCTTATAGAATTTTTTTCAAATTTAAGTTTAGTGGAAAGGGACAAGCCCTTTGAAATATTTGTAAATTAGAGAATAAAAATCTAAAAAAATTTGTTAAAATAATACTATGAAAGCAAAAGTTGTATGGATAGATAATTTTCAATTTATGGGTGTTTCACCTTCAGGGCATGGGATAGTTCTGGATTCCCCAGAAAAGACCAGCTATGGTCCTTCCCCTATGGAGCTTGTTTTGATAGCTCTCGCAGGATGCACTGGTATGGATGTGATTTCCATATTAGAAAAAATGAAGAAGAAGGTGGAAAAGTTTGAGGTAAGTTGTGAAGGGGAAAGGGCAGAGGAGCACCCCAGGGTTTATAAAAAAATAAAGGTTCATTACTATATACAGGGAAAGGATATAGATGATGCCTCTGTTAAAAGAGCCATTGAGCTTTCCAAGGAAAAGTATTGTTCTGTTTCTATAATGCTTTCAAAGGCAGTGGAAATAAGTTTTACTTATGAAATAAAGGCAACTCAATAAAAATTTTTTCAGGATTTAAATTTATCTAAAAATTCATTTAAAGTATTTAAATCATTTATAAAAAAAACCTTTGCCTGGGGGTAGATTTTTTCCAGAAGGCCTGTTAAGACCTTCCCAGGTCCTACCTCCAAAAAGTATTCAACTCCTTCTTCTTTTAATTTTAAAATTGATTGCGTCCACTTGACAGGGCTAGGGACCTGCCTTATGAGGCCATCCCTTACCCTTTCTTTTTCCCTAACTATTTCAGCATCCACATTATTTACCAGAGGAAATTGAAGGTCTTTAAAATCCAGATTATTCAGGATTGCCTTGAGCCGAACACCTGCAATTTCCATCAAGGGAGAATGAAAGGGGGCAGAGACCTTCAATGGAATTGCTTTTCCAATATTTTTTTCTTTTATGATTTTAATTGCTAAATCAACTGCTTCTTTTTTTCCAGAAATAACATATTGATTTGGGGCATTGTAATTTGCAACAACCACGCAGCCCACTGCCTGTGCCTGTTTTACTGCTTCTTCTATTTCCGCTATTTTATCAGAGATTATAGCAGCCATTGCCCCCTGTCCCTCTGGGACTGCCTCCTGCATAAATTTTCCCCTGAAATGGACAGTCCTCACAGCATCTTTAAATTCCATACCACCAGCACAGACAATGGCAGAATATTCCCCCAAACTATGTCCTGCCACAAAAGAAGGTTTAATATTTTCTTTTTTTATGACCTCATAAATTGCAACAGAAACAGTGAGGATGGCTGGTTGGGTAATTTCAGTCCTTTTCAGTTCATCTTCGGTTCCATCAAAAATTATCTTTGAAAGAGAAAAATTTAAATATCTATCTGCTTCTTCAAAGATTTTTCTTGCCTCTGGGAAGGTATCATAAAAGTCCTTTCCCATACCTTTGTATTGACTTCCCTGTCCTGGAAATAAAAATGCCCACTTTACCATCTTATCAATGCTCCTCCCCAGGTTAAGCCCGCTCCAAAAGCAGAGGAGAGCAAAACCTGATTCTCTTTAATAAGCCCCTTTTCCACCATCTCATCCACTGCTATGGGAATTGAGGCAGAAGAGGTATTACCTGTATAAGAGATGTTTAGATAGACCTGTTCTTCTTTAAGCCCCAATCTTTCACCCACGGCATCAATTATCCTTTTATTTGCCTGGTGGGGCACAAACCAATCCACATCAGAGGGTTTTAAATTGTGTCTGTTTAAAACTTCCAAAGAGACATCGGTAAGCATCTTTACAGCCAGCTTGAAGGTCTCATTTCCTTTCATTTTAATAAAGGGCAATCTCTGGTCAATGTATTCTTTTACATTTGGGGGATACTTTCCACCACCCCCTGGCATAGTGATTAAATCAGAATAGTTCCCATCACTGTAAAGGGCTGTCTCTAAAATCCCTCTTTCACCTTTTTCTTTTTTAAGAAGAAAAGCACCTGCTCCATCAGCAAAGAGGACACAGGTAGTCCTGTCTGTCCAGTCCACATACTTTGAAAGAACC
>JBBFMJ010000211.1:0-3875 GCA_037478515.1 Thermoanaerobaculia bacterium | reverse complement strand
ATATGCCCACCCCACAAAAGATTGAAGAAGTAAAAAAACTTACAGAACTTTTTAAAGAAAAACCAAACCTTTTTATCTTAAACTATAGCAAAGTGACAGTTAAAGATATAACAATTTTAAGGCAGAAAATAAAGAGTGCAGGAAGCCGGTATCTGGTAGCCAAAAATACCCTCCTTAAAAGAGCTTTTGATGAACTGGGTATGAAGGAACTGGGACCTTTTCTGGAAGGTCCCACAGCAGTGGTAATAAGTCCCACAAAACCAGAAGAGGTGGCAAAAATTTTGCTGGAATATGCAGACCAGAATCCAGAATTCAAGTTCAAGGGTGGTTTTATTCAGAATAAGGTGGAAAAACCAGAAAATTTAAAAGCCCTTGCCACACTGCCACCCAGGGAAGAGATGATAGGAAAATTGGTATATCTTATAAACAGTCCCATACAAAGATTGGTAAACGTACTTTCAAATCCTGTCTTGGGACTTATCAGAACTTTAAATGCTATTGCATCAAATAAATAATTTTAATATACGGAGGACAAAATGTCAGATTTAACAAAAGAAAAGGTCATTGAATTTATTAAAAACATGAGTGTTTTAGAGCTTAATGAATTCATAAAGGACCTGGAAAAAGAATTTGGTGTTTCTGCCCAGGCAGCAATGCCAGTGATGATGGCAGCTGGTGTGCCAGGTGGCGCTCAAGCCCCTGCTCAGGAAGAGAAGACAGAATTTACAGTTACCTTAAAGGAAGTGGGTGCAGACAAAATTAAGGTAATTAAGGTTTTAAGAGAAGTTACAAACCTGGGCCTTAAAGAAGCCAAGGATTTAGTTGACAAAGCCCCCGGTGTGATCAAAGAAAATGTAAGCAAGGAAGAAGCAGAAAGCATCAGGAAGAAGTTTGAGGAGGTTGGTGCAAAGGTAGAGGTTAAATAGACCTCACTAAATGATTGAACATATAATTTTTTTAGAGATACCTTCAAGGAAATTCTTTGAAGAATAATTCTACTTTGGAGGTTTTATGTCCAAAATAAAGGAGGAGGAAAAGTTTATTGACTTTTCCAAAGTAAAGCAAACTATACCTATGCCCAACCTGATTCAGGTTCAAAAGAAATCCTATGATGATTTTCTTCAGATGGATCTTTTACCTGAAGAGAGGGAAATAAAGGGTCTTGAGGCGGTTTTCAGGTCAGTTTTTCCCTTTTCAAACTTCAAAGAGACCTGTTCTATTGATTTTGTCAAATATTCCATAGGGGAGTGGGAATGCAAATGCGGGACCTTAAAGGGTCTGGAATATATGAGGCATATCTGTCCCTACCCCGATTGTCCAAGCCATAGTTTAGGAAGGAAGATAAAAATTCAAAAACAGGAGATTATGAATGTGCTCTGTCCCTGGTGCGGCAGGACTTCCAAGTATGAGCCCAAGCCCTGCCCTGAATGTGGATACCCGGTGGACCTCCAGCTTACCTATAGCCCTGAAGAATGCATTGAAAGGGGGCTCTCCTATGCTGCTCCTTTAAGGGTTACCTTCCGCCTTACCACTTACGAAACAGGGGCAAAGGGAGAAAAAAAGCAAAAGGAGATAAGGGAAGAAGAGGTTTATTTTGGTGAAATTCCACTGATGACTGAAACAGGCACTTTTATATTCAATGGTATTGAAAGGGTAATTGTTTCCCAGCTTCACAGGTCCCCTGGTGTATTTTTTACCAGGGAAGCCCCTCATTATTATGTGGCAAAGATAAGCCCTTACAGGGGTTCCTGGGTGGAATTTGAATACGATAAAAAGGGTATTCTTTATGTCAGAATTGATAGAAGGAAGAAGATGCTGGGAAGTATTTTCCTTCGTTCCCTGGGTCTTTCTTCCAATGAAGATATTTTAAGAAGATTTTACATACCCATAAAAGCCACTTTAAAAGATGAAGGCGTAACCCTTACCTTTGATAAAAGGGTCCTAGAGGTTGAAAATATTAGAGAAAAGGAAAGAGCTATTTCGGGTCAGGCACAGACCAAGAAAATTTTTGCAGGTATCAAATGGGATCAGCAGCTAAAGCAGGAATTGGAGAAAAAAGGTGCTGTCTCTAAGTTTGTAAAATTTTCTTCCCTTTCCGATGCCAGATTTATAGGGGATGTTGTAGATCTCTCTACAGGAGAGGTGCTTTTTGAAGCCAACAACCCCGTTCCCCAGAATTTTGCAAAGGTAATGGAAGAACATAATATAAAGGAATTTGAAGTATTTTTCCCTCAATGGGATATAGCCACAGATGTAATTTCCAATACCCTTGAAAAGGATCCCTTTGAAACCCAGGAAGAAGCCCTAATGGATTTCTACAAGAGATTGAGGCCAGGGGAAGTAGTGCTTCTGGATGTATCAAAACAGTTTTTCAGGTCAATGTTTTTTGATGAAAAAAGGTATGATTTTTCAAAGGTAGGCAGGTTTAAATTTAATAATAAATTGTCTGTCAATACTGATATAAATAAAAAGACACTGGACCCTGAAGATTTTTTTAAAGTGGTGGAGTATCTCATAAGGTTGAGAAAGGACATTGGAATTGTAGATGATATTGATAATCTGGGAAACAGAAGGGTTCGTTCTGTAGGAGAACTTCTGGAAAACCATTTCAGGATAGGGCTTGTAAGAATGGAAAAGGCAATCAAAGAAAAGATGACCATACAGGAAGTAGACAAGAGTATGCCCAAGGATCTGGTAAATGCAAAGCCCGTAATGGCAGCCATTAAGGAATTTTTTGGAACATCCCAGCTTTCCCAGTTTATGGACCAGACAAACCCACTGGCGGAGATAACTCATAAAAGAAGGTTATCTGCTTTAGGTCCCGGGGGACTTTCCAGAGAAAGGGCTGGTTTTGAAGTAAGGGATGTCCATGCAACCCATTATTCCAGAATATGCCCCATTGAAACCCCTGAAGGTCCCAATATCGGACTCATATCATCCCTGGCTACTTATGCCAGGGTAAATGAATATGGTTTCATTGAAAGCCCTTACAAGAAAGTGGAAAAGGGAAGGGTTTTAAACCATTTTAAAGTTCTGGCTCCTCAGGATAGCCAGTTTAAAATAAATGATATTCTAAGTGAAGATGAGCTTTTAAAAGAAGTAAAAAAACTGCAAGCAAAGAGTAAAAAGCCACCCCTGGTGGAACCCTATGTTTTTTATCTTTCTGCTTCGGAGGAAGAGAATTATATAATTGCTCAGGCAAATGTTTCCACGGATTCAAAGGGAAATATTTTAACAGACCAGGTAATAGCCAGATATAAGGGTGAATTTATAACCATTGATAAAATGAAAGTGGATTTTATAGATGTATCTCCAAAACAGGTGGTCTCTGTTGCAGCAGCCCTTATTCCTTTTCTGGAACACGACGATGCCAACAGAGCCCTTATGGGTTCCAATATGCAAAGACAGGCAGTACCCCTTCTGGCACCGGAAACGCCCATTGTTCAGACAGGTATGGAAGAGATGGTGGCAAGGGATTCAGGTTCTGTAGTAATTTGCAGGAGATCCGGGGTAGTGGAAGCAGTTGATGCGGATAGAATAATAGTTCGTGTGGAAGGAGAGGATCCCTTAACGGGAGAGATAAGAGATTTTGATGCCGATATTTATCAACTGGTAAAGTTTAAGAGGTCAAACCAAAACACCTGCCTAAATCAAAGGCCCAGAGTGGTTAAGGGGCAGAGGGTTATGGCAGGAGAAGTAATTGCCGATGGCCCTTCCACAGAGGGAGGTGTCCTTTCCCAGGGAAGGAATGTCCTTGTGGCTTTTATGCCTTACAGGGGATACAACTTTGAAGATGCTGTGGTGATATCAGAAAAACTGGTAAAAGAAGATGCCTTCACTTCAATACATATTGAAGAGTTTGAATGTGAAGCCAG
>JBBFMJ010000210.1:0-3895 GCA_037478515.1 Thermoanaerobaculia bacterium | reverse complement strand
GGTATTTTCCAGCTGGATAATCCGATGGGATTGCCCCTGCCGGGGATATATGGTCTGTGGTTACATTGTCTCCTAATATGGCTAAAATCCTTGCTTTAAAAACAGGTTCAGAGAGATTTCTTTCTTCAAAAAAAGGTGGCATTTTAAGGTAAGTGGATTTTTCATTCCATAAAAATGTCTTGCCCTTTACAATTTTTAATTTTTTCCAGTTTTCATCCCCTTCAAAGATCTGGCTATAGGTCTTTTTAAAGTCCTTTACATCTAAAACCTCTTTTTTTACCCTTTCCACTTCCTCTTTTGAGGGCCAGATGTCCTTCAAAAAGACCTCTTTTCCATTTGGGTCTTTTCCAAGGGGTTCCTTTTCAAGGTCTATGAGGACGGTACCTGCCAGGGCAAAGGCAATTACCAAGGGAGGGCTTGCCAGAAAAGAACCCTTCACATAAGGATTTATCCTTCCTTCAAAGTTTCTGTTTCCAGAAAGAACTGCAAAGGTTATAAGGTTTTTTTCTTTTATTTCCTTCTCAACCCAAGCAGGGAGGGGACCAGAATTTCCAATGCAGGTGGTACAGCCATAACCTACTATGTGAAATTTTAGCCCTTCCATATAAGGAAGAAGCCCTGCTTTTTCCAGATACTGGGTTACAACCTTTGAACCAGGGGCAAAGGAGGTCTTAACCCAGGGTTTTGGGGAAAGTCCCTTTTCCACTGCCTTTTTTGAAAGAAGCCCTGCCATAATCATAAGGGTGGGGTTTGAAGTATTTGTGCAGGAAGTTATGGCTGAAATCACCACGCTTCCATCCTTTAAATTATCCCCTTCTTCAATTTTTTTGCCTATAAAAGAAAGGGTTTTTTCTTTAATCTCATTTATGGAATTTCTCTGGTGCGGGGACTTGGGACCTGAAATGGAGGTCTTTACTTTGCTTAAATCAATTTTTAAAGTTTCAGTATATTCTGGAAGATTTTTGCCATCAAAAAATAAAAAGTTTTCCTTGGTATAAATTTTCACCCTTTCAATCAATTCCTTTTTCCTTCCTGTTTCCTCTAAATATTTTATGGTATTTTCGTCTATTGGAAAGAGGGAAGCCAGGACGCCATATTCTGGTGCCATATTTGAAATGGTGGCTCTATCCTGAACGGAAAGGTTTGAAAGCCCTTCCCCCGAAAACTCCACTATCCAGGAAGGATAATTTTTACTCCTTAAAATTTCTGTAATTGTCAAAACCAGGTCTGTGGCAGTAGAAAAGGGGGGAAGTTTTCCTTCCAGAACAATTCCCAAAACCTTTGGAAGTTTCATATTATAGGCAAGCCCCAGCATTACCCCTTCTGCTTCAATCCCCCCGACTCCCCATCCCAGGACTCCTAAGCCATTTACCATAGGGGTATGGGAATCGGTTCCCAGCAGGGTATCGGGAAACAGGATATTCTTCCCCTTTTCCTTTTTTTGTGAAACCACTTCTGCAAGGTATTCTAAATTTACCTGGTGCACAATCCCAGCCCCTGGGGGGACCACTTCAAAATTTTTGAAATTTTCCCTTGCCCATTTTAAAAGAATATACCTTTCCTCATTTCTTTCATACTCTTTTTTAACATTTTCTTGATAGGCATAAGTGGTTCCAAAATAGTCCACGATGACAGAATGGTCCACCACCAGATGGGACTTTATGGAAGGATTTACCTTTTCAGGGTCTTTTCCTATTCTTTTTAAATAATCCCTCAGGGCTGCCAGGTCTGCTATGAGGGGTATTCCTGTAAAGTCCTGAAGAAGTATTCTGGAGACCCTGAAATTAAAGGAGACCTCTTTTCTTTCCAGAATTTCCTCTGCCTTTTCCACTTCTCCATTTCTTATTAAATTTTCTATAAAAATTCTATATGAAAAGGGAAGTTTTTTTATATTTTTTAAGGAAGAAAGGTCATAAAAATAATATTTTTTTCCCTTTATGTTTATTTTATTTAAGAATTTATCCATAAAATCTCCTTTCATATTTTATAGTATAACAAATTCAGGGTTTTAAAATTTCAAAAATGATAAAATATCAGGATGGAAAAGGAAGAAATTTTCAAGCTTACCGAAATGGCAAGCTGTGCTGGTTGAGCAGCCAAGACAAGCCCAGGGGACCTGGCTTTGTATTTGAACATATTAAAGAACCAAATTCTTCCAGCTGAAGTTATGGCTGGAATTGATGGTTCAGAGGATGCTGGTGTATATAAATTAAACGATGAAACAGCCCTTATTTTTACCCTGGACTTTTTTACTCCCATTGTGGATTCTCCCTATCATTTTGGAAAAATTGCAGCAGCCAACAGTTTATCTGATGTCTATGCTATGTGTGGAAAGCCCCTCCTTGCCTTAAATATTTTATGTATGCCTTCAAATCTATCTCCTGTTGCCATTGAAAATATTTTAAAAGGGGGTCTTGAAAAAATTAGAGAAGCAGGGGCATATCTTTTAGGGGGACATTCAATTCAGGATAGGGAGCCCAAGTACGGGCTTGCTGTTTTGGGTATTGCAAAGCCAGAGGATATAAAGAGAAATAACTCTGCAAAGGCAGGGGATATTTTATATCTGACAAAACCCCTTGGGGTTGGGGTTCTGACCACTGCTTTGAAGAAAAAAAAGATAAAAGAAGAGGATTTAATGGAAGTGATTGAAGAGATGGAAAAGTTAAATAAATTATCCTCGCAGCTGGCTTTAAAATTTAAAGCAAGTGCTTTAACCGATGTGACTGGCTTTGGACTTATAGGACATTTATCTGAAATGCTAAATGATGGCATAGGTATTGTCTTATCCTTTAAAAAAATACCTTTTTATAACAGAACCCTTGAAATGGCAAAAGATTATAATTTCCCTGGGGGTTGTTATTCAAATCAAAAATTTTATGAAAAGTATTTAAAATTGGAAGCAAATTTAAAAGATGAAGAGGTTTTAGCCCTTTTTTCTCCAGAGACCTCAGGGGGGCTGCTTGTTGCATTGCCACAGGATAAAAAGGAAGATTTTGAAAGGGAGGCAGAAAGGATAGGCCAGAAGGTCTATGAAATTGGAAGATTTTTTGAAGGGGAAGGGATAGTTCTGGAAGAATAAATGTTAATTTTATATGTTTTTTTAGAAATTTTGCTTTTTCCCTTTGTCTTAATATATGTTTTAACGGGAAGTAACACAAGAAAGTCCTTCCTTTTCAGAATGGGAATTTACCTGCCAAAGCAAAGGGAGACAATTTTATTTCACACTGTTTCCGTGGGAGAGTTTCTGGCTGCCAGAAATTTAATAAAAAAAATAATGGAAGAAAACAAAGATATTTTTGTTTCAACAGTTACCTTAACTGGCAGGGAAATGGTTTTAAAGGAAAAACTTCCCCACATATTTTTCCCCTTTGATTTTCCTATAATTGTGGAGAGGTTTTTAGATTCTTTAAATCCAAAGGTGGTCTTTATCTTTGAAACAGAAATCTGGCCCTATTTTATTTTTAAATGTTCAAAGAAAAAAATTCCATTGATTATAATAAATGGAAGGATTTCAGATAAAAGTTTTAAAAGGTATAAAAAATTATCTTTTTTCTTCAAGCCCTTTTTTGAGAAAATTGAACTAGTCCTTGCCCAGAGCAAAGAGGATGCTGAAAGGTTTGAGGTTCTTGGGGCAAAAAAAGTTAAGGTCTGTGGGAATTTAAAATTTGATATAAAAATTAAGGAAATTCCAGAGGAAATTAGAAAAATTTATGATAAATTTGTGGAGGGGAGGGAAGGGTGGGTGGCTGGTTCCACTTTAAAAGGGGAAGAAGAAATTATTTTAAAAGCACATAAAGAAATTTTAAAGGAAAATCCGGGTTTCTTTTTAATCCTTGCTCCAAGGCATCCCGAGAGGGCTCAAGAAGTGGAAAAGATTATCTCTGATTTTGATTTA
>JBBFMJ010000209.1:0-3900 GCA_037478515.1 Thermoanaerobaculia bacterium | reverse complement strand
AGAGAGAAAAAAAAGTGGAATCCCTTGCCCATTTTAAAGGAGAATGGAAAATAAATTTAAAGGAGCACTCCCCATGCTTCAGGTATCTAAAAGTTGAAGAAAAAGAGCTTAAAACTCACAGGATATGTTTAAGCCAGGAGGAACTTTTAAAATTTGCTGAAAGAGAAGAGGTTGCATATATAGAGGGGGACTGGAATATAACTTTGAGAAATGATATTACTTCCTGGGTTATTCAGTCAAATGAGCAAAATTCATACCCTTACTGGGATGCTGGACTTAAAGGAGAAGGAGAGATAATTGGACACATTGACTCTCCCATATATCTGGATTCCTGCTACTTTAGAGATGAGGAAAATCCTGTAGGACCAGAGCACAGAAAAATTGTTGCATACAGATCACCAACAATGACCGATAAAGAAGCACACGGAACCCATACTGCTGGAACTGCTGCTGGGTATGCTGAAGGAGAGCCCAATAATGGAATTGCCCCTTCTGCAAAGATTTCCCATACAAATATTATTTATATCAAAGGAATTGGAGGAGGTGATTCTAACCTTTATGATTATTTAGAACTTGCCCATCAGGATGGAGCCAGGGTACATACAAATTCCTGGGGGGATGATTCCACCACTCAATATACCACTTTATGTTATGACATTGATAAATTTTCTTATGACTATCCTGAAGATCTGGTTCTTTTTTCTGTCACCAACTATGAAAGATTAAAGACTCCAGAAAACGCAAAAAATCTCCTTGCAATAGGTGCCACCCATCAGGCACCCAATCAGGACATGATTTGCTCTGGTGGAAAAGGTCCTACAATTGATGGCAGAATTAAACCTGAAATATTTGCACCTGGTTGCAATATAAACTCTGCTTCTGTCCTTTCCCCTTGTGCTACCATTAAATTTTCTGGAACTTCTATGGCATCGCCAGCCGTTGCAGGGGCTTCCGCAATTGTACGGGAATATTTAAAGAAAAATTATTTCAGGAGTATCCAGCAACCTTCCTCTTCCCTCATAAAAGCAATTCTTATAAATTCAGGAGAAGACCTTACATCGGTTCAAGGTTATCCAAATTTTGAAGAGGGCTGGGGAAGGGTTCTTTTAAAAAAGACACTGCCTTTGAGCGATTCACAAAATAAATTATTTATAGAAGATTTAAAAAAGGAAGAAGGCATCTTCGAGGGAGAAGAAAAAACTTATAAAATAAAAATTTCCAATTCCAATACCCCCCTTTCCATTACCCTTGTATGGACAGACCCCCCTGCCTTTCCTTCTTCAAGTCAAATATTGATAAATAATTTAGACCTGACTTTGATTTCTCCATCTGGAAAAATTTTTAAAGGAAATTTTATAGAAAATGGAGAATCCAGGGAAGGGGGAAGTTATGATTCAAAAAACAATGTGGAAAGAGTAATATTGAATAGTCCTGAAGAAGGTTACTGGGAAATTAAAATAAAGGGCACTTCCATCCCACTTCCACCCCAGAATTTTTCTCTGGTGGTAACTGGAGACATTCAAAAAAGTTCAAACTATTTCCTGCCAGTTTTAACAAATCAAAAGGGTGATTATGGTTCCCAGTGGCAGACAGCTCTTTATATATATAATTTAAGTGAAAAAACACAAAAACTAAATCTCACCTTTCATAACCCTTTTGAATATAAAAAAGAAGTAGAACTTTCCCCTTATGAAATTCTTTATTTGGAAGACCCCCTCTTAAAATGGTTTAATTTAAAAAACACATCAGGATGTTTAAAAATTGAGGCATCAGACCCATTAAAAACTTATATCAGGATATTTAATCTCTCTGAAAACGGAACCTACGGGCAGAGCTACAGGGGTTCCACCTTGACCTATAAAGAAGGTGAAGAGGTATATTTTCAGGGCTTATTTTTAGGAAATGAAAAGAGGACCAATTTTGGGATTTCAAACTTTGGAGACATCTCTGGTTCTGTAAAATTAATGCTATACGACTCTTATGGGAATTTTCTGGGAGAAAATATCATAAATATTGAAGGGAAAAGAAATTATCAGGTCTCTTTAAAAACCCTTTTTCCTTCCGTTTCCATTTTAAATAATGGTTTTCTCTATCTAAAAATAGAAAAAGGAGAAGATCTGCTTCCTTATGTTTCTGTTGTCACCAATGGTTCTAATGACGGAATATTTATAGAACCAAAAAAAATGGAGGCAGGGGAAAAATTGCTTCCTGTAATTGTTGGAAATAAAAATCCCACGGGCTATCCCTGGAAGACAGAACTTTTTGTGTTTTCTGAAAAAAGCACAAATTTTGAGGCAAATTTAAGAATAATTGAGGAGGGAAGCTGGAAGGATATTCCCCTTTCCCTGTCCTTGCAACCCTTTCAAACAATTTACATAGAAGACCTTTTCAGTTATTTAAATCTTGAAGAAGGAAGTGGGTATTTAACCTTTGAGGGAGATTTCCTTCTTTATGAAAGAATTTATTCAGGAAAGGACATATCAAACTCCTATGGACAATTTTTAAGCCAGGAAAAACTCTCCTCCCTTAAAAAAAATCACTATCTCTATGCAACAATTCCCGATGAAAACTTTAGATTAAATTTAGGGCTTACAAATCCATCTGATGAACAAATCTTGTGCAATGCAAGTTTTTATAAAAATTCTGGAGAAAAAATATTTGAAAAAATAATTGGAGTTGATAAAAGAAATTTTATTTTCTATCCAATTAAGGGAATTTTCCCTCAAATTCCATTTGGAGAAGCAGTTTTATTAAAACTGGAATGCACTTCAAATTTATATGCTTATACTTCACTTGTAGATAGCAGAACCTCAGACGGTTCCACTTTTTCTGATTTCTAAATAAAAACCTTATTATAAAAAATACTGGAATAAAATAAACCTCCAAATTGTTAATTGTTTGATGAATAAAACAATTTTAGGAGGTTCAAAATGATTCATACACTGCCAAAATTAAATTATTCTTATGATGCTTTAGAGCCATACATTGATGCCAGAACTATGGAAATCCACCACACAAAACACCATCAGGCATATATTGATAATTTAAATAAAGCATTGGAGGACTTAATAGAATTTCAAAATATGGAAATTATACCCCTTCTGAAAAGTTTAAATGAAATTCCTGAAAGCAAAAGAAGGACTGTAAGAAACCATGGTGGTGGGCATTTAAACCATACAATTTTCTGGGAAATTATGGCACCAAACAGCAGGAGACCATCTAAGGAATTTATAAAAGACATTGGAAGCGCCTTTGGCTCACTTGAAAATTTCCTGGAAGAGTTTAAAAAGACAGCCCTCGGGGTCTTTGGTTCTGGCTGGGCATGGCTTGTGCTGGATGAAAACAAAAAACTTGCAATTAAGCCCTATCCAAATCAGGATAATCCCTATATGGAAAATTTATATCCCATTGTGGGGATTGATGTATGGGAACATGCCTACTACCTGAAATATCAAAACAGAAGGGCAGAATACATTGATAACTGGTTTAAGGTTATAAACTGGGAAGAGGTGGAAAAAAGGTATTTTGACTTTATGAAATAACTACTTTTTTCTCTTATAAATCAGCTCCATTGATTTGAAAGTTTTTTCATTTGCATAGGTTACATACATTTCGTTTTTATAGGTATTTTCATCAATTATCTTTGTTATGGATTTTACTTTAAAATTTGTCTTTCTTATAGGGTCATACCATTCCCCTTCCTCAGTGCATTCTTTAAAATCAGATGTACAGGTCCCTTCTGTTGGATAAAACCCAGTTCCAAAATTGTCAATCCAGATGGTCTGGTATTTCTTCTTTGCATTATCATAGCCAGTGATTGCCATTCCTTCAAACTTCATCCCCTCAAATGTCCCTTCATATTCCATAATAAGAAATCTTCCACCCAGTTCCACTTCTGCT
>JBBFMJ010000208.1:0-3901 GCA_037478515.1 Thermoanaerobaculia bacterium | reverse complement strand
TGCATCTTATGTATTAGAAGATAATATGGCAAAAAATCCAAAAAATGTTTATAAATTGCTTGAAAAAATCTGGAAACCAGCCTTAAAAGTTGCAAAAAAGGAAGCAAAACTTTTTCAAGAAATGATTAAAAAAGAAGGGAAAAATTTCCGCTTAAAGCCCTGGGACTGGTTTTATTATGCTGAAAAGGTAAGGAAGGAAAAATATGATTTAGATGAAGAACTTTTAAGGCCTTATTTTAAGCTTGAAAATTGCATTGAAGGGGTCTTTTATGTGGCAAGTAAATTATATGGAATTAAATTTGAAGAAAGATTTGACCTTCCAAAATATCATCCAGATGTGAAGGTATATGAGGTAAAGGAAGAAAATGGGAAACATATAGGGATTTTTTATGTGGATTATTTCCCAAGGGAATCCAAAAGGTCTGGCGCCTGGATGACAAATCTTCGTGAGCAGTCAAAGATAGATGGAGAAAAAAGGCCTATTATTTTAAATGTTGGAAACTTTACAAAACCTACAAAAGAAAAGCCATCCCTTTTAAGTTTGGAAGAACTGGAAACCCTTTTCCACGAATTTGGGCATTTCCTCCATGGGCTTTTAACTGACTGCACCTATGAAACATTGTCAGGGACAAATGTTCCAAGGGATTTTGTGGAACTTCCCTCCCAGATTATGGAAAATTGGGCACTGGAGCCAGAGGTTTTAAAGGTCTATGCAAAACATTACCAAACAGGGGAAGTTATTCCAAAGGAGCTGGTGGATAAGATAATTAATTCAAGGAAATTCAATAAGGGCTTTGCAACAGTGGAATATCTGGCTGCCTCCTTCCTTGATATGGATTACCATACTTTAAGAGAACCCTTGAAAGAAAACCCAATGCTCTTTGAAGAAAGAAGAATGAAAAAAATTGGCTTGATAGATGAAATTGTTCCAAGGTATAGGTCCACAAACTTCCAACACATATTTTCAGGTGGCTATTTTGCAGGATATTATAGTTATATCTGGGCAGAAGTACTGGAAGCAGATGCTTTTTCTTATTTTAAAGAAAATGGAATTTTTAACAGAAAAATTGCAGATTCCTTTAGAAAAAACATACTTGAAAGGGGCGGAACAGAAGATCCCATGGAACTTTATAAAAAGTTTAGAGGAAGAGAACCAGAGGTCAAGCCCCTGCTGAAAAAAAGAGGTCTGCTGGATTAAACCTAAATATTAAAAAGCAGCACTTACCCCTAAAATTAAACTATTTTTCTTTTTTTCTATATCCCTTTGAAATTCAGAAAGGAAACGGATATTTCTGGCAATTAGATAATTAAAGGTAAGAGAGGCATTCTCATATATGGAATTTTCATCATCTGAATCTATATTGTTATAAAGAATTGAAAAGGCATACCTTCCTTCAAGCCCTGCGGGAAGCCATAGGATTTCAGCAAAACCACCTTTTGTGTTCATTTCTCCGACTTCTGCACCATCAAATAAATATTCATAAATTCCTTTGGTATCTTTTCTCTTTAAGTACTGCAAATTTATTTGAAAGTTTTCTGAAAAGTTTATGACCAGGTCGGGGCCAAAGTAAGTTACCTTATTTTTTGTACTCTCATAGTATTCAGGGGTTTCATAAAGGATTTTTTCTTCCTTTCCATAATATCCAAATAAACCAACCCTTAAAGGGCCAATTTCCTTTGCAAGGCGAAGGGACAAACTCTTATCCCTGTCTGTATCATAATCGTTTAAATCCCCTTCTGCTTCTTTCAGTCCTGAACCATTGAAAATTCCAATTGAAAGGTCAAGGGCACCTTTTAAGTCAGGTATAATGCTTATTCCTCTATCATAGGTAAGTTTAATATTTGAGTATCCAGGGGTAACTTTATAAATCATATAATCATTCCTCTCAAGCCTCAATTCCCTTTTGAAGATAGGATCCGAGATCTGGTATTGCCCAAAAATTAGATCAAGCGGAAGCCCGAAGGGTTTATTAAATTGAAGGTAAGCATCTTCTAAGCCAGATTCACCACCCTTTTCAATAATATAATAGAAATAATAAGAAACCTTATCTGAAATTGCTCCACCTGATAAAATTTTAAAAGCCCAGGGCCATTGAAAATCCGCCTCTGCCTTAGCATCTTCCTTATAAGCTGCAAAGCCCTCAATCCTTGCTGCCAGGGGAAATTCTCTTAAAAGTTTTAAGATTGGGTCTCCTGTATCAATGGTTGCTCTCTTTGGTTCCTGTGTCTCATCAGTTAATTTAAATCCATTTGCAGCAAACTCTTCCCCAAAGGGCTTCAGGTGAGGTGCAGGAGCATGGCAGGTTGTACAGGAGTACTGATACTTTCTTGCAAAGGCAGGGATTGAAAAACCATCATCAGTTAAAAAAATCAAGGTTGAAATCAAAAAAAGGCAAAATAAGATAATCTTTTTCATAAAAATTCCTCCTACTGTAATATTTTTATTTTTGTTGTGTGGCTTGATATAAGCTCTGGTTCATACTCTTCTTTTGGAACCTTTAAAAATTCAGCAACCGAAGAAATCAGGCGACTGTACCATACCTGAGCAATAAAAGTTATCTCTCCTTCTGCATTTTCTGGAATTTTAAAGGTAAAGGTCTCGTTTTTTGCTTCCAATGGCCCTATCCTGTAATCTGGACCAAAGGATGCTGTATACCATTGCATAATTGTCATCCTCCCCTTTGGATCAAGGTATGGAAGGCGGAAGATCCTATCCCCTTCTGGTACAAAACCATCCCTCTTTAAACCTTTAAAGTCCTTAAGCCCCAGCACTTCTCCCATATCCTGATAGGCAAGGGCAGTGGAAGAGGAGATTGTAAAATCCTCCCCTTCAAAACCCTTTTTATCCACTGGAATATGATAGGTATTTCCCTTTGAATCCTTTGCTTCCAAGTGTAGCCATAATACCCTTTCCTCTGCTGAACCTGTTGGAATTTTATGCCCTGCCTTTGCATTTACAACAGTTGCAGTAATTTTTACTGTCTCCCCTGGTTCTGCTTCCCTTGTATCAGGGTGGATTCTTACCTCAACTGCACCCGAAAGCTTACCCTTATCATGGGCTCCATGGAAAAGGTGCTGGCGAACATCTGGATAATCCTTCCCAATGTTTGCACTTTTTCCTGAGGCAGGGGGCATATGGCAGTTTTGACAGACAATTCCTGCCTTTCCATAAGGACCTTCCTTCCATTCAAGATGTGTTGCCTTTACCCATTGCCCGTATGGGTCCTTTTCATTGTGGCAGGTTCCACAAAATTCAGCTGTTTTTAAAAACTTATTTTCCACTATATTATGAAAGGGACTTTCAACCCCCACTGGCCTTGAGCCCTGTTTTGTCCTTCCAGGGCTTACTTTCCAGTTAAAATTAAATGGGGTATCTCCTTCAAAACCAGTAATAATATGACATAAATCACAGGATACACTTTCATTTGCCCTTGTCCCCTTTGAAGGTGGTTGGGGTGGAATATCCCCTGTAAGATAAGCAAAAGGTGAATGGCAGCCATTACAACCTTCCTTTACCTCTGCAACCTTTGGCTCCTTTTCAGAATGGGGAAGAGCAAGCTGGAAATATTCAATTTCATCCCATTCGTGTGTGTAACACTGGGACATCATTGCCTGTTCCCACTGCCTTGAGATATCTATATGACAGGGAGCACATGCTTTTGGGCTTTGAAAGTCCTCATACTTATATTTTTTCTCTTCAGCATTTGAAATCAAAGTTGAAGCAAAAAAAATAAAAAATAAAATAAACCTATTCATACAGACCTCCTAATTTTTATTTATTAATTATGTATGATAAAATATTTAAAGTCAATTCTTTTGAAATTAGCCCAAAACCGCAATAGGAAAAGTTGAAAAAAGCCCTTTTCTTAGAATATAATTAGTAAATACTAATGACAAAAAA
>JBBFMJ010000207.1:0-3902 GCA_037478515.1 Thermoanaerobaculia bacterium | reverse complement strand
AGAGGGAAGAGTTTGCCTGGGAGAGGTTTTTTGAAAGATTTCTTAAATTTATTGAACAGGAATTTGATTTTTAAGGTATAATTATTTAGGGAGTTTATATGAGATATATCTTTTTTATTTTAATCTTATTTTCTTTGAATAACTTTTCTGGAGAAATCTGGCTTTCTGCTTCTGCCCATTCCACAGGTGCCCTGGATACAAACTGGCGAACGGATGTTTCCATTTTAAATCAAAATGAAGAAACGGTAAATTTGCTGGTCTATTTCATAAAAAATGGAATAGACAAGTCCTCTGAAAACCTTTCAAGGCCACCAGTTTCCCTTTCCATTCCGCCAAAAAATCAGCTTAAAATTGATGATATCTTAAAGGAAAAATTTTCCGTGGAACAGGGTTCTGGAGCCCTTATGTTTTCCTCTGAAAAAGACATAATGATAGTTTCAAGAACCTACAACCTTTTGCCTGATAAAGAATACGGGCAGTTTATCCCGGGTCAAAAGTTTATTGAAGCAAAAAAGGAACAGAAACTCATTGGAGCAGTTTCTTCTACTGCTTTTAGGACAAATCTGGGAATTCTAAATCCTTCCAAAACAGAGGTTGCCCAGATTACATTAAAATTTATAGGGAAAAATGGAAATCTGGTAAAAGAAAGCACTTTAAATCTGGATCCCTGGGTCCATATTCAATTTAATGACTTTTTTTCATACTTTGGAATAACTCCCCAGGAAGACCTTTCCGTTTTTATAAATTCCTCAACAGGGATTTATTGTTACCTATCCATTGTGGATAACCAATCATCTGATCCAATTTTTATACCGGGGCTATTATGAAAAAGATTTTTATATTTATTACAATCCTTTTATTTTCTTTTGTTTTAAAGGCACAGGTTTTAGCTCCTGCAGCAGACGGGCATATTTTAAGGAATGAGACCTTTATCTTTGACCAGTCCAACCCAAATATAACCTATGGTGGAAATACCACTTATTTTATCTATTTTCAAAACCTCTATGTGGGTGGAGAAGATAGTTTTACTGCTGATTTTGACCCAAATGATGGAAGGGCAACTCATTATAACAGGGAATTGAGGACAATTTTGGAATTTGATATCTCTTCCTTAAACCTGACTCCCAATTCTTTCAGTGCCTTTTTAAAGGTCACCACCGATGGAAATTTCTGGCCCACACAACCCAATTTGACAGTGGAAGCCTATGACCAGAATCCAGCACAGGAAAATGGAGCTATAAATTTAAATGATTATTCCTCAAACACTACTCTTCAGGAAGCCCTTTCTATGGATGCTTTAAATTTTGGAAAGACCTACTCCTTTAATGTGACCAATGCTTTAAACTCTGATATTACAGCAAGCAGGGACTACTCTGGCTTTGTCCTTATTCCAAATCCCAGGAATGGAAATGAGATAAGTTTTATCTCCAGCTGGGAAGACCCCTCTGGTACAGGAAAGCCAAAACTGGAGATTACCTCCCTTCAACCTGATATAAATGTTTCCATCCCCGCCTCCTGTTCCAGCATAGTGGGCACCCAAAATAACCTGCAAATTACAATCACCAATGTAGGGCAGGGAACCCTGACCATTGATTCCATAACAGAAACCCAGGACCCTTCAGGTTACTATTCTTTAAATTTAAATGGTTTAGATAATTCCCTTGCACCTCAGGAAAGCACCTCTTTTTATATAATATTTTCCCCCCAAAGCACAGGGAATTTCTTTGCAACCTTTAGAATTTCTTCCAATGACCCTGATGAAAATCCTTATGATTTTACATTGAACTGTCAGGCAACATCCTCAGGGGTCCCTGTTATTGAAGTAGAAGTCCCTCTTTGTGAAAATGTTCCCACCTATACGAGTTCATGTGTGGAGATAACAATAAAAAATACAGGAACTTCCACCCTTCAAATCTCTTCAATTACAGAAGTACAGGACACTTTAAATGTTTATGAAATAGACCTCACAGGAATAAATTACTCAGTTCCAGCAGGCGGACAGACAAAATTTAAAATTATCTTTTCCCCTACGACCCCTGGAACTTATACAGGAACCTTTAAAATAAACTCCAACGATCCCCAAAAACCTTCCCTGGAATTTTCTCTCACCTGTTCTGCCATATCCTCCACTGCTCCAGATATTGAAGTAAGCCCTACTGAAATCTTCTGGAACAACATTCCTGTAAACACAAATCAAACACAAATAATAACCGTCAGAAACAAGTCAGCAAACCCTGAGGAGAATTTAAACATTTCCTCGGTGATCCTTTCTGGTGATTCTGTCTATTCCCTGGACACCTCAGAACTCAAGCTAAATTTAAAACCAGGGGAACAGACCACTTTTAAGATAAACCTTTCCTCTCAAAATACTGGCGTTTTTAAAGGAACTGTTTCTGTAAATTCCAATGATCCTGATAGCCCCACTGTTCTGGTTAGTATTATCTCTGCAGTTACTTTAAGTGGAATCGGGCAAAATCCTGTAAATTCTACAAATGGATATATAATTCCTGCCTCTGCCCTTGCCTATGGCGCCTATGGTTCAAGGTGGGTTACAGATGTAAAAATACACAACCCCGAAAACAAAAATGTTTCCTTTAGAATATTCTATCTTCCTACACAGATTAATAATTCAGTTGCCTCTTCAGGGGATTTTACTCTGGGAAGTAATCAAACCCTATCAATTCCAAACATTTTAAGGGTTCTTTTTGGCTTAACTGATGGAGTTGGTGCAATCCTGGTCACTCTCCTTGAAAATCCCCTAAATCTTTTAATTACCAGTAGAACTTATAACCTAACAAGTCAGGGAACCTACGGGCAATTTATAAAAGGATACCCTGTTTCAAGGTTCATAAGTTCAGGCACAAAGGGGTATCTCTTAGGGCTTCAAAAAGATAGCAGGATGAGGACAAATGTAGGTTTCAATTCCCTTTCAGAAGGTGCAAATTTCAAAATTACCTTAATAAATGGAAATGGCACAAACCTGGCTTCAAAAGAAATAAGCCTTCCACCGAATTCCCATCTTCAGATAAATGATATTTTTGGGGATCTTCAGGTCCAGGGAAATTCAAATTCTTATGCAATAGTTGAAGTTTTATCTGGAAAAGTTTTTTCCTATGCTTCTGTTGTAAACAACCAGTCCTCGGACCCAATCTTTGTACCAATGCAGTAAATTGAAAATTGGAATAATTGGAGCTGGGCCTGCTGGGATTTCCTGTGGAATTCAACTTAAAAGATATGGAATAAATTCCAGAATTTTTGAAAGAGATGAAATAGGGTCAGCCCTTAAAGAGCCATACAAAATTCATAATTTTCTTGGCTTTCCCTCTGGCATAAAAGGAAAAAAATTTCAGGAAAAAATAAAGAAAATGGCTAAAAATTATAATTTAAAAATAATTTTTGATGAAATAAAGGAATTAAATTATTTAAATGAAAAATTTATTTTAAAAGGAAAGAAAACATATAAATTTGAAATTTTAGTTGTGGCTTCAGGAACTCGTCCTAAAAAGTATAAAAATTTGGAATGCTTTAGCTCTTTAAAAAAAGTGAAAAATAAAAATGGTAAAGAAATAGGCATAATAGGGGGTTCTGATGTGGCTTTTGATTACAGTTTATCTCTAAAAAATGCTGGAAAAATATATATTTTTCATAGAAGTTCAAAACCAAAAGCCATAAAAGAGCTACAAAAAGCCGTTTTTTTAAATAAAAATATAAAATATTTAAATAACTGTAAAATTCTAAATATTGAAAAATTAAAGGGAAAAATTAAATTAACCTATATTAAAAAAGGCAAAAAAGAAAATATCTTGTTGGATTTTTTACTCAATGCCACTGGAAGAGAGGCAGAAAAGAGTTTTTTTTCTCCAGAGTTTAGGAAGACAGAAAAAAAACTTATAAAAAAAGGG
>JBBFMJ010000206.1:0-3917 GCA_037478515.1 Thermoanaerobaculia bacterium | reverse complement strand
CCCCATTTGTCCATTTCCATTTGAAGCATAACATGTTCAATAGCTATCAGCCCTTTGCCTTGTCTTTATTACACAGGACCAAAACCTTAGATTTCCTATTTTTTGCTTTTATAAAAATTGTTATTTATAAAATATAACAGGTATGAAAAATATATTTAAGCTTTAATTTCAAAACATTTATCACAACCTGGGAACTATGGATAATTTAATTAGACAAGTGATATTTAAATAACTTTAGGAAAAAAAAGATTATTATAAATCATAAAAATAAATAAGAAATTTTTTAAGATGTATGCTAAAATAATTTGAGGAGGGAATATGACAATTTTTATTTTTTTATTTGCTTTTCAGTCCTTTTTATTTCAAATGGATACAGCAGAAGAAAAGGGAATTGTGGATGAAGTAATAAAACTTTACAAGGCAGGGCTTTCACAGGAATTGATTTTTCAATACATTCAAAGTTATAAAAAATTTTATCAGGTCTCTGCAGAGGATGTTTTAAAATTAAAGGAAAATAATGTCCCGGAAGAGATAATTAAAAAGGTCTTACAACATCAAAGTTTTTTTGGAAAGGATGAAAAAGAAAAAAAAGAGCCGGAATTTAAAAACCTCCTTTTAAAAAAGGGTTTTATGAAAAAGGATCGGGTTGGAAATCTCAAAGTAAAAGAAGAAAGGGTGGAATGGTATGACTCAAAGGAGCCAAAGGAAAATTTTTCCTTTAAAATAAAGGGAATTAAAACTATCTATTTAAATTGCAAACCCAGAGCAGAGGAAAATTTTTGCTATGAAATTGTATTTGTAAATTTTGATAAAAAGGAATACATATTTTCTGATTTTAACTGGGAAAAGGGTGAAAACAAAACCACCAATGAACTTTATAAATTTTTCAAAGAAAACTATAAAGAGATAATTTTTCAGGAAAAAGTAAAGTAGTTGAAGGACAGAAGCTGGATTTTTTACCTAATTTTATTTTTAATTTTTATAGCCCTTGGGATTTTTTTATATTTTTATAAAGAAAAAACAAGACCACCAGAGATAGAACTGGAAGAGGCATTTCTTTTTTTTAGGGAAGGGAATACATTATTTGAAGGACCCCTCCATCTGGATGAAGGGTATGAGATAAATCTGGAAGGGGTTTTAAAGGGGAAAAAAGATGGAAAAGAGGTATATTTTTCTAACTACAAAAATATAATTTTAAAGAAATCAAAGATTCCAGAGGAAAAAATCTTAAATTTTGAAAATTTTCCCTATATTTTAAAATTTTTATGGTTTACCTATGAGCCAGAGAGGATTTATTATTATATTGATTCCTCCAATTTGGAGGACTTTAAATGGAAGACCTTTTTTATAAAGGATACAACGGACCCCTCCTTTTCCCCTCCCTTTGAAGCCCAAAATACTTCCTTTCTGGCAAAACCACCTTTTGGGGAATTTTTAGGCAAATACTATGGCACGCAGAGATATTCTTTAAGGGTTGAAATTTATGACAAAAGAGCCCCAAGGGTGCCTTTTAAGGTCTTGCACTCTGCAAAATTGGAAGACCCCGACAGTGCTCAAATGGTTATTAAAGGAAAAGGGGAAAGGACATCTCCAATTTATTATTTTACTTCTTATGGAAACCTTCCTTTTTTTTCAATTCCACCCGGGAATCTTCAAATTTTAAAGGACACTATAAATAAGTTAATAATAAATAGATGGGCATTTGGAACCCTTCTATTCTGCCAGCCAAAGGAATTCAAAACAAAGGTTGAAAGTGTCCTATGGGATGGGGAAAACCTCCTTTCCTTTTTTGGAAAACCTTTAATCTGGAGTAAGGATTTAGAGGAAGGGGATTCAATGGTTTCTCAAAATCAAATTGTAATATTTTATGAAAAAGGAAAGGGAAAAGTGGGAAAAGAAGCAAAGATTTTATCCCATACAAAGACCCCCCTTGTAATAGGAAGTTTAAAGGATATACCACCAGATAATTTCACTTTAATAAGATATGTAAAATGAGCCACCCTGAAAATCCAACCCCTTCCCTCCTTTTTTCTGGCTTTATTTATAAAGATAGGGAAATTTTTGAAGAAATCCTAAAAGAATTAAAGGAAAAATGGGGAAATTTTCTGGATTGCTCTGAGGAATTCCCCTTTAATATAACTGAATACTATTTTAAAGAAATGGGGAAACCACTTTTTAGAAAATTTATTTTATTTGAAAAAGTTTTAGAGGACCCTTCTGAGATTGTGGATATAAAACTTAAGTCCTACGAAATTGAAAAAAAATATTCAAAAGAAGGGAAAAGGGCTGTAAATATTGACCCTGGCTATTTAAATAACTTTCAGGTGGTGATAACTACTTTTAAAAGGTTCAGCCATAGAATATATTTAGGAAAAGGAGTATATGCACATCTTGAATATATTTTTAAAAAAAAGTCCCCTTCTCCCCTCCCCTGGACCTATCCCGATTTTTTGCAGGAAAATTACATTGAATTATTTAAGAAATGGAATCTAATTTATTTAGAGAAATTTTCAAAGAAATAATTTTCCAATAAATTAATGTATAATTAAGGGCTATGGCTATAGTTGTCTCAAAGAAAGCTGGATTTTGTATGGGGGTCAGGAAGGCAATTGAAGAGACCCTAAAATTAAGGTATGAGGGAAAGGAAAATCTATGTACTTTTGGACCCCTTATACATAACCCCCAAGTTTTAGAAATTTTAAAAAAATTGGGAATTGAAAATAAAAAATTAGAGGACTTAAAAGAAGGGGATGTGGTTATTATAAGAGCACACGGGGTAACCCCAGAGGTTTTAAATAAAATAAAGGAGAAAGGATGTGAAATTATAAACTGCACCTGCCCGAGGGTTGGGAAAATTCAAGCCCAGGCAAAAAAAGCAAAGGGGGAAGGGAAAAAAGTAATACTGGTGGGGGACAAAGAACATGCTGAGACAAAGGGAATTTTAGGTTATGGAGGGGAAGGGAGCATTTGTATTTCTTCAATTGAAGAGGCAAAAAATTTAAAATTTGAAGGAAAGGCAGTCCTTCTGGCGCAGAGCACCTTTTCTGAAAAAAACTATCAGGAGATAGCAAAAATTTTAAAGGAAAAAAATCCCCAGTTGGAGGTCTTTGAAACTGTCTGTGATGCCACCTCCACAAGGCAGGAAGAGGCAAAGGAAATGGCAAAGAAAGTTCAAGCAATGGTGGTGGTGGGGGGCTCTTTTTCTGCAAACACAAAACGCTTGAAAGAAATTATTGAAGAGGAAGGGATACCTGCTTTCCTGGTGGAAGATGAAAACAACCTTCCAGAGGAAATTAAAAAATTTAAAAATATAGGTGTAACTGCTGGTGCTTCAACCCCAAACTGGCTTATAAACAGGGTACTGGAAAAATTAATTGAAATGAGGGCAAAGGGCATCTGGAAAGTCCTGTGGAAAGGTGTGGCTTTCCTTTCCCGTTCAAATCTTTTGATTTTTCTCTCAATCCTTTCTTTAATTTATATAATTTCAAATGTACTGAAATTAGAACTGCCTATCTATTCTTATTTTATTGCCCCAATGTTCTTATTTAGTTTTCACACCTTAAATTCCTTTTCAGAAAAAAGGGCAGGGGAAATAAATGAACCAGCCCAGCAAATCTTCATTGAAAAAAATAAAAGATGGCTTAAAACTTTAAGTTTCATATTTTTAATTTTAAGTATAATATTTTCTTTTTTTCCATCCCTTTACCTGGGGCTCTTTACACTTTTTGCTTCTATCCTTGGAATGCTATACCTCTTCCCTTCCCCTCTCACCCATATTCCCTGTTCCAAAGACATATTTACTTCCTCTGCCTGGGCAATATTTTCCACCCTTTTTTATTTTATCCTTTCAAGAAGTTTAAATCTCCCTATGTCTCTCTCAATTTTTCTTTTCTTTTTATTTATTTTTCTTTGCAGGG
>JBBFMJ010000205.1:2524-3920 GCA_037478515.1 Thermoanaerobaculia bacterium | reverse complement strand
TCCCCTTCCTTTGAATAAACTTGAACTTCCCCCCCTAATTTTTTTGCATATTCTTCAACTATGGTAAGCCCCAGCCCAATTCCCTTTGGTTTTGTGGTAAAAAAGGGCTCAAAAATTTTATCCTTTATATCTTCTCTTATACCCACCCCGTTATCTTTTACAATTATCTTTAAAAAATCTTCAACCCTCCCTGAAATGACTATTCTTCCCCCTCCTTCCATTGCTTCAAAACTATTTTTTATTAAATTAAAGATTATATGAAAAAGAAAATCTCTGTCAGAATAAACCTTTAAACCATCTTCAACATCTATAATAAATTCAATCTTTTGCTCCTCTGCCTTTTTCTCAAAAAATCTCTCAATCTGTACAAACAATTCTTTCAGGGAAAAATATTCAAATTTTGGCTGTTTTTTCCTTACAAAATTTATAAAATTGTCTAAAAGTTCTTCAATTTTTTTTGTTTCCTCTTTTAAAATATTCAAATATTTCTTTTTTTCATCTGGCGTCAGCTGCGATTCCATTAAAAATTTTAAATAGAAACCAAAAATACTCAAAGGATTTTTTATCTCATGTGCTACCTGAGAAACCATCCTTTTTAAATACTCATCTCTCTGATTTATTTTCTGCCTTAAAATTTCCAGGGAATTTCCCAACCTGTCCAGTTCTGTGTGGGAATTGAAATTTACTTTTTTTTCAAAATCACTTTTTATTAAATTTTCTGTCTCAAAAATTAATTTATTTAAAGGTCTGGAAAGGGTTTTGCTTAAAAGATATGAAGAAAGGAAACCAAAAATTATGGAAATTAAGAAAAAGTAGAATATCTTTAATTTAAGGGAATTAAAATTTTTAACATAATCAGGGGAAATTTCAATTCCCAGCCCAAAATTGGCATAACCCCCTCCTCCCAGTGGGAAAAAAGCACTCTTAAAGTATTCGCCTTTAATTTCATACAAAAAAGTGGTGCTGGGGATTCCTTTTTTTAAATTTTTAAGGACAGAAGGATTTAAAAGAAAACTACCCAGTGGCGTCCCTCTGGGCAGGTCTTCAGTATCCAGCAAAGATTCTCCATTTAAATCAAAGATATATAACCTTTTAACCTTTAATTCTTCTTTGTATTTTTTTAATATACCTTTGAGATAATCAAAATACTTACCATCTTCTAGATTCTTTTCAAGCCCTGATACATAAATCTTTATGTTTGAAGATAAAAGTTTGCCCATGGAAATCAACCTCTGCTCCAGTTCCCTTTCAAAATACCCACTCATAATTTTTATAAACAAAAAACTCCCTGTAAAGAAAAAAATAAAGGATAAAAGAAAAAAACTTATGAAAAATCTAAAGGAAAAACTTTTTAAATAATCTCGCACAATGGAATTATAGCAAAAAAAAGGGCGGT
>JBBFMJ010000205.1:0-2514 GCA_037478515.1 Thermoanaerobaculia bacterium | reverse complement strand
AAAAAATTTAAACCGCCCAAGGTAAAATTACCTGTTGCAATTTTGCTTATCCAGGGTAAAGATTACCCCCCCCGTGGTTCTTCCATCGGTTACTGTGACCCAGTTGGCTTCCTCATAGCTTTCCTTTTCACTATACCATTCCCCTTCATAGCAAACTGCTTCCGCATATACTTTATATTTCCCTGCTTCCAGAAAGTAAACAATGTAATTTCCACCAGAGTCAGTAAAGGAAAAGGAAACGGGAACCCCAAACTGGTCAAAGATTGTTACAATTGCAAAGGGGACTGGCTCTGAGGTCTGGCTATCCACCACCTTTCCAGCAATTCCACCCCCCTGATTTGTTATTTTAAAATTTATATTTCCTGTCTCCTGCCCCTGAACCACTGAAACCGGTTTGGCATTTTCCTTGTTTAAAGTTCCATCATAGTAAAGGATCATTCCATTTGAAAGGATGAGCCCTACAATATAATCTCCAGTCCCAAGTCCCTTTATTTTATAATTTCCATTTTCATCGGTATAGCCCCATTGATAGTCCTCAAAAAAGTTATATGTTTTATTTACTTTTTCAGCAAAAAGATACATATAGGGGAGGGGATTTCCTTCCGCATCAGTAACCCTGCCAGAAATAGAACCTGCTGGTGGAAGATAAAAATTTATATTTTCTTTCACTTCACCAAAGGAGACACTTACAGGGTTTGCTCCATCTGGAGAATCTGCTGAAGGATACCACTTTGGAGCATATTCCCCATTTGTATCCATAGCATAAACCAGGAAACTCCCCTCTAAAAGTCCCCCAATTGTATAACTTCCATCTACCTCAGAATAGCCAAATCCACTCCAGTTTCCCTGCAGGTCATAAGCAGTCACAAGGGCATTGGAGATGGGGATAGAAGAGCTATTGAAAACCTTACCCTTAATTGTTCCCCCTTTAATCATTTTAAAGGTTATATTTACTTCCTCTCCCTCCTGAACACTTATAAGGGTTGCCTGGGAAGGATCGGTAGCCCCATCATAATAGGTTGGGATATAAATTCCATTTAAATCATAGGCAAATAAAACATAGGAACCCGTAGGGAGACCCTTTATTTCAAAATTTCCATCCAAGTCAGAAAAACCATAGGACTCATAAAAAAGATTATCATTATAAGCAACTATGAAAATATCTGAAAGAGGAGTATTTGTTTCCTTGTCCACAACTTTCCCTTTAATCTTTGCTGAGGGATTTAAATAGAAAACTATCCCTCCCTTGACCTCTCCCATTTGAAGGGTAATGGGATTTGCTTCATCAAAACTCTTTTTTCCATCATACCACTGGAAGGAATAATCCCCATTGAAATCCCAAGCAAAAAGATAGTAAACTCCTTCATCCAGGCCTCCAATGGAGAAATTCCCTTCCCCATCGGTTATGGAAGAAGAAACTGGATAGCCAAAATCGTCATATGCCTCTACATAAATTCCTTCCAGGGGAACCCCCGTAGAAGAGAAGACAGTTCCATTTATAAAGGCAGCTGGAAGGAGCTGAAAATTTACATCTTCTATAATCTTTCCTTTCTCAACCTTTACAGGGGTGGCATCCTTTGCCTTTCTTACACCAGGGTAATAGGTGGGAAGGGTTGACCAGTCAAAAGTCCCCCCCTGTACAAAATATCTCCCTTCCTCAGTCCCTACCCTGTATTCACCCTTGGAATTTGTATATCCCCAGTAGGACATAAACTCTGTAAAAGTTGAAACAAAGACCCAGCCCTCCGAGACTGGTTCACCTGAAGGCAGAAATATCTTTCCCTTAATCCCTGTATCTGTGGGATCCAGTGAAAAATTTACACCGGAGACATCTTCGGAACCAGTTATGACAATTTGATCAGGATAGGTACCACTCCCATAAAAATTTGAAAAGTCCATTGCATAAATTTCATAAGTTCCAGGATAGAGCCCTGAAATCTTATAATTTCCTTCATCATCGGTTAAAGAATAAATAAAATAGGAAGTGCCATAATCAAAGCCCTGGTCTGGATTTAAGGTATAGACATAAACACCCCATACCCCTTCTCCTGTCACAGAATCCACAACTTTACCTGATATAGAAGCTGCCTTATTTAAGTTAAAATTTATTCCAGTTAAATTGTCCCCTTCCTTCAAACTCAAAACATCTGCCTGGTCATAGGAATTTTTTCCATTGAAATACTGCGGAAGATAAACATTTTTGCTATCATAAGCAAGGAGGACATAATCCCCTTCCTCTTCAAAAAAAAGAGTATAAAAACCACTGGAATCTGTCTTACCATAATAATTATATAGGTAGCGAACACTCAAATCCATCTCTGGATAATATAAACCCTTTGGAAAAAGATATAGCTCTATGTTTTCCAGAGGAGCCCCATCAGAACTATAAACATAACCTGAAACAGAACCAGCAGAGGCCTTGCTGCATCCCTTCAAATCCATTTTTCCCTCTATTTCTACATTTTTCTTTAAATTTAAAAGAAAATCCTTATCTTTTGCATTAAAAGACCCTTC
>JBBFMJ010000204.1:3037-3931 GCA_037478515.1 Thermoanaerobaculia bacterium | reverse complement strand
AAAGCTTTCCTGCATACATTGGCTTTACAATTTCAAATTTCCCATCTTTTACTTCCACGGAAATTACATCCTGAGCAACTCCTGTTTTAAGTTTCCCTGCTATGTATCCAGCAAAGTCCTTACCCGTTGCTGTAGCTGATAGGAATATACTAAAGGGTAAGTTTTTTTCCAGATGCTCCGCCATTGTATTGTAATAAGAAACTGGATTATATAAATTCAACTGCTCTGATGAAAAATGATAAATTTTATCTGCTCCTACCTCAAATATTTTTTCCTTTTCTCCATTTTCCAGTTGTCCAAAGATAAAACATTCAACTTCTTTACCTAAAATCTTTCCTATGGAATTTGCCTTTGATAATGCTTCATAAGAATTTTTTCTTATTTTACCTTCCCTTGTTTCCAATATAACTAAAATATGGTTCATATTCCCCTCCTTATTAATTTAAAAAGTTTTTTCTATTGCACTTCTGCTCTACTGCTCTCATATAATCTTGGCTTCTTCTTTTAAAAATTTTAAAAGTTCTTCTGCTGCTTTTGCTGGGTCTTCACCTGATATAACCTTACCTGCCTTTTTTTGTGGAGGAAGTTGTAAAGAATTTATCTCAATAATTTCTTTTTTTTCAAACAAATCAGTTGCTTTTATTACTTCAATTGGCTTTTTCTTGGCAGCCATAATGCCTTTAAGGGAAGCAAACCTCGGGGTATTAAGTCCTTTTTCAGCAGTTAAAACACAGGGCAGTTTACATTCATACCTTAAAGATGCCCCTTCCACTTCTCTTTTAACCTTTGCAACATTTCCTTCAATTTTAAGTTCCACAATGGCATTTACATAAGGCAGACCCAAAATGGCTGCAACCATAGGTCCTGTCTGTCCTTGGTCAAAACCAACTCCCA
>JBBFMJ010000204.1:290-3027 GCA_037478515.1 Thermoanaerobaculia bacterium | reverse complement strand
AAAATATAAGATCAGGGTTTTCCTTTTTTAGATAATTTGCTAAAAGATTTGAAACATAAAAAGCATCAAAATACCTTTCTTCTTCTTGAATATAAACACCCCTATCGGCACCCAATGCAAGCCCTTCCCTTAAACCTGTCTGTGTCCTTTCAGGACCTACACTTACAAGAAAAACTTCTGCCCCTGAGGTATCTTTTATTTTTAATGCTTCCTCAATGGCAAATTCATCATAGGGGCTTATTACAAACTTTAAATCCTTTGTTTCAATGTACTTTTTATCTTCCCTGGGATAAACCTTTGCATCTGTTGCTGGAACATAAGCCATACAGACAGCAATTTTCATACAAACCTCCTTAAAATTTTATCCCTTATTTTCCTACAAAATAAAAAAAAGGTCAAGATAATTTAAAAATTTTTATTTTTTAATAGGGATTATAACTCCATTATTATTTTTATTATTTATAACTGAACCAAGGGCAATTATTCCATAACCTTTCAACACTTTTATTTTTGCAAAACCACCAATTACATTATTTTTTCCAGCTAAAGTTTTAAAAGGACTAAGAAGCCCTTTAAATTCCTTTGGATTTATTTTAAGGTCATAGTTTGAAAGCAAATTTCCTGATGAATCATAGAGAGAAATTTCCAGCACACCAGAACAGTTACAGGTATTTGTAAATAAAAGGTTCGTTCTGAATTCCTCATTTTGTTTTAAATGAATTATGTATCCTTCATCAGCATAATTTAACGCTTCTGAAGAAGAATAGCTGCTTATAATCTGCCCAGAAATCAATGTACTATTTTCGGGATAAATTAGAGAAGTTGCCTCAAAATTCCCATTGGCTCTAATTTCAAGAAAACCAATCCCATCAATTTCAAAAAAATCCAAAATGTCCTCAAAAATATGGCTTTGAAGAGGACCTAAAACATAAGATTTTTTTAATACACCTAAATTTGAATAAAAATATAAATCAAAAATATTTTCAGTTTTTTCTTTATTTAAAATAGATACTTCTGTCTTCCATTTTGAACCAAAATCTCCCTTTGCCTTTACAACAGAGGGAATCCATTTAATATAATTTCTGAAATCCTCTCCAATAATTGTTAATGCTTTTGTAAGGGTCTGGCTTCCAATTTCATTTGAAACCTTTAAAGTTATGAAATAATTTCCCTCAATACTATAAATATGTCTTGGATTTTGATCGGCGGATGTTGTATCATCTCCAAAATCCCAAAGCCACTCTGTTGGATTTCCTAAAGATAAATCAATAAATTTTACTTCTTCCCTTTTTCTTGGAATGTTTGGCTCCCATATAAAGGAAGGAATTGGAGGACCTTCTTCAATTTGTATATCACTTAAACTAAAAACGTATATATCCCCTCCTTCATTGTATGTCTCATCAAAACCTTTTGTTTTAATATTTTTAGAAGAAGTTGAACCCCCGACTATTAAATTTCCTTCTAAATTATATAAGACAGATTTAGCACTATCAGCAGATTCTCCACCGAAATAGGTTCCCCAGAGCAGATACCCTTTCTGTGAGGAAAGCTTAGCCAAATAAATATCAGAAGAATAAAAAAAATCCTCACCAATGCTACTACTATATCCATTTGGAACGGGGATATCTGGAGAATATGTATTGCCTGCAATGAATATATTATCATCAAAATCCAAGGCAATGCTATAGGAATAATCATTCATTGTCCCTCCAATATATGTTGCCCAGAGAAAAGAATTACCTTCAGCGGAAATTTTTGCAACATAAATGTCTGAATTTCCATTTTGTACTTTGTCATAGCCATTTATAACTGGAATATTTTTTGAAGAAGTATTTCCAGTTAAAAATAAGGAACTATCCTTTCCAATTGTAACAAAATTACAGGTATCATATGCTTCCCCTCCAATGTATGTTCCCCATAAAATAGATTTTCCATCTGAAGAAAACTTCCCAAGGTAGATGTCTTCATCTCCATTAAAGGAATAGTCCAATGCATTTTTTACAGGCATATTATTGGATTTTGTAAAACCACAAACATAAATATTGCCTAAATTATCCATTGAAATAGATCTTGCTCCATCAGAGCCAATTCCTCCAATAAAGGTTCCCCATAGCAAATTGTTTCCATCCTTTGAAATTTTTGCAAGATAAATATCAGAATAATAAATATTTGAGGAATTGAAAATCTCATCAAAGCCATTGATTGCTGGAATGTCTGGGGAATAGGTTTCACCTAAAATTATTATATCTTCATTTGAATCAATTTTTAAATCAAGACCAAAATCATTGTAAATCCCCCCAAGAAGAGTGCCCCAGATAAATTCATTACCTTGGGAAGAAATCTTAGCAATATAAATATCATAATTATCTGCTGAGGAAAAAGTTTGGCTTAGATTATTTGCGAAAGGTAAATCCTTGGAACTTGTGTGTCCAATAATTACTGGACTTCCTTCATTATCTAAAACTATAGCATTTGCAAAATCCTCTCTTTCTCCTCCAATATATGTTGCCCAGAGCAAACTGTCACCTTTTGAGGAAATTTTTGCCAGATATATGTCATTATGGTAATAAGAAGCATTATTTATGCTATTATCAAAACCACTGGGCGTTGGGATATCTGCTGAGTTTGTTGCTCCGGTTATAATTATATTACCTTCGCTATCCTCTTGCATACTTGAAAGATAATCATATCTCCATCCTCCAATAAAAGTTCCCCAAAAAAATTCCTGATTTTCTGC
>JBBFMJ010000204.1:0-280 GCA_037478515.1 Thermoanaerobaculia bacterium | reverse complement strand
TTATTTCTGTTTTTTCTTTAGTTTTTGGATAATTTAACCTTAAATTTCCAAATTTAGTCCTTAAAACCAAATAATTCTCAAAATAATCCACCCTTTCTTTTGCAATAACCTTAAAATTTAATTTTTTTACCTTTTCATTTTTATCTGCCTCTATTTTCCAAAAATCTTCCTGCAAGACAAGGTCAACTCCTTCATAAATATTTAGAATTCTCAAACTCTTAAAAGTTGGGATATTTTTAAACCACATATTTTTATCTTTTCCTTTAAAAATATTTATTTT
>JBBFMJ010000203.1:0-3938 GCA_037478515.1 Thermoanaerobaculia bacterium | reverse complement strand
CCTCTTCCATTTCCACATAGCCAGGGACCAGAAGGGTTGAGACCATAAAAGGTTTATAATCTTTAAAATTTTTTATATTTTCTGACAAAAATTTTATATTTTGGAGGACAATTTTATTTGAAAATCCAGTGAGGGCAATATTTATTTTTTCATCATATGCCTTCAAATCAATTTTTAAAATCCCCCTTGTTTTTAAAGCTATTTCAAAAAAATTTATCAAAGTTTCTCTGGAAAGATATCCATTTGTCTCCCAGCAAATCCTTAAATCTTTTTTTATTTTCAGAGCTTCCTTTGCAAGGTTTAATGCAAATTCTCCCTGGGTTCCTGGGTCTCCACCAAAAAAACAGATACATTTTGTATCCTCTTTTAAAGTATCCAGAACATTTTCAATTTTTACTCTCTCTTCCCTTAAAGTTAAAATTTTCCAGTGCCAGTTCTGACAGTAAAGACAGTTAAAAGAGCAGGAATGAAAAAATATAGCAAGATTATAGCCCTTTCCAATATAATCCCTGCAAATAAAATCAGCCACGCAATTTGTGGGGAGGGGATCATAATAAAAAGAAAACTTTCCATCCAGTTCAGGTTTTCCAGTATCTTTACCTTTCCTCATCATACAGAAGCCATAATTTTCAGCATTAAAGCGACAGGAATGTGCACAAAGTTTGCATAAGACCCCACCTTTTTCCCTTGGTGGTTCATCCTTTAAATTAAAGGCAGACCTGGAAACTTTATGTAATCTTAAAATTTTCCTTAGGGCTTCTTGTTCCTTTAAAATACATTCCCTGCAGCTTCCAAGAAAGGAAGAAATATAAACACTTTCTTTAGAGCAAAACTCACATCTGCCCACAATTAAAGTTTACTATAAAATCTTTCCTTTGGAAAGCCTAAAAGGCATAATTTTTTAATGAATTTATATGATATAATCAAACTATGAAAAATTTAGACGCTATTTTTTATCCCTCTTCCATTGCAGTAATTGGAGCGTCCCAAAGAGAAGGTTCTGTGGGACAGTCAATCTTTTCAAACCTTCTTTTTGGAAAATATAAAGGTGTTCTTTATCCAGTAAATCCAAAGGCAAAGTCAATAAATGGAGTTAAATGTTATCCTTCAGTAATGGATATTCCAGAACCCTTTGACCTGGCAGTTCTGATTGTCCCTGCCCCTTCTGCTCCTCAGACCTTAAAGGAGTGTATTGAAAAGGGGGCAAAGGGTTCCATAATTATCTCTGCTGGTTTTAAGGAGGTGGGAGGTGATGGGGTTAAACTGGAGAATGAGGTAAGGGAAATTGTCCAGAGGGCAAATATACCTTTAATTGGTCCCAACTGCCTTGGAATGATAAATACAGACCCTGAAATTTCCATAAATGCTTCCTTTGCTGTCTCTATGCCCAAGGAAGGAAATATTGCCTTTATTTCCCAGTCAGGTGCCCTGTGCACTTCTGTTTTGGACTATGCCAAGGGCCTTGATTTTGGCTTTTCAAAATTTATTTCCATTGGAAATAAAGCAGATGTAAATGAGCTGGATCTTTTGAGGTACCTTCATAATGATAAAAAGACAAAGGTAATTTTAATGTATCTGGAAGATCTTGTAAATGGATATGAGTTCATTCAAACTGCCAGAATTATTACCAGTGAAGGGGAAAACAGAAAACCCATAATAGCAATTAAATCAGGGACCACTTCTCAGGGTGCAAAGGCAGCCTCTTCCCATACTGGTTCCCTTACTTCTTCCGATGAGGTCTACGATGCCATCTTTACGCAGGCAGGGATTTTAAGGGTTGAAAGGATAGAGGATCTCTTCGACCTTGCCTTAGGGTTTTCCCAGCAACCCCTTCCAAAGGGAAAAAAGATTGCAATAATTACTAATGCAGGGGGTCCAGGGATAATGGCAACAGATGCCTCAATCCGGTATGGCCTGGAACTGGCACCTTTAATGAAGGAAACAGTGGAAGAATTGAAAAAGCACCTGCCTCCTACCTCAAATTTTAATAATCCCATTGATGTAATTGGAGATGCCAGGGCAGACAGATACGAGGCAGCTTTGAAGGCAGTTACAAAGGATGAGAATGTGGATGGGCTCATAGTAATTCTTACACCCCAGTCCATGACGGATACAGAAGAGATTGCAAAAAAGATTGTGGAGACCTCTTCAAATTGTGATAAGCCCATTCTGGCTACTTTTATGGGAATTGTGGATGTCTCAAAGGGTGTGGAAATTTTAAAGAAAAATAGAATTCCCCATTATATTTTCCCCGAATCAGCAGCCAAGACAATGGCAAGTATGTACAGGTATGTTCAGTGGTGTTCCAGGCCCAGGACCACGGTTATGGTTTTTCAGGACCTGGATAAGGAAACTGCCTTAAAACATATTGAAAAGGTCCTTTCAGAGGGAAGAAAGCATATGCCTGAAATTGAAGCCATAGAAGTTCTTAAGGCATACAAGCTTCCAACCCTTCCTTCCAAAATGGTAAGTTCTCTGGAAGAAGCAGTCTTTGCAGCTCAAGAAATGGGTTTTCCAGTGGTTTTAAAGGTGGTATCCCCTGATATTGTGCATAAACTGGATGTGGGAGGGGTTGCTGTGGGAATTGACAACAGCCAGGATTTACTTGAGGCATATATTAAAATGCAAAAGGATTTAAAGGAAAAGGCACCCAATGCCAGGATAAAGGGAATAAATGTTCAAAAGATGGCAAAGCAGGGCTTAGAACTTATTGTAGGTGTAAACAGGGACCCAAAATTTGGTCCTGTCCTGATGTTTGGGTTGGGGGGAAGTTTTGTGGAAGCATTAAAGGATGTAACTTTCAGGCTTTGTCCCATAAGGGAATTGGGGGCTTATAAAATGCTGGAAGAGATAAGGGCAAGCAGGATGTTTTCTGAATTCAGGGGTAAAAAGGCAAAGGATAAAAAGGCAATTGCTGAAATTATTATGAGGACCTCTCAACTGGTTATGGACTTTCCTCAAATTCAGGAACTGGATATGAACCCAATATTTTTGTATGAGGAAGGGGAAGGGGCAGTAATTGCTGATGCCAGGATTATTTTAAAATAAATCAACCTTTAATAATTTGAATTACTACCTTTCTTTTACTTCTGGGACCATCAAATTCACAAAACATTATTGCCTGCCAGGTCCCCAGATAAAGTTTCCCCTGATGTATTGGAATTGTAAGGGAGCTGCCCACCAGAGCACTCTTTATATGGGCTGAAGCATTTCCATCAATCCTGTCATGTAAGTAGTTTGCCTTTAATGGTATAATTTTTTCCAGAGAATTTAGGAAATCCTTTTTTATATTTGGATCTGCACTTTCATTTAAGATTATTCCTGCTGTAGCATGGGGCACAAAAATATGGGCTATCCCTTCAGAAACTTCAGATTCTTCAACTATTTTATAAACTTCTGGTGTTATATCTATGATCTCCTGCCTGCTTGAGGTTTTCAGTTCAATTTCATAAAACATAAAAAAATTTTAGCACATTTGATTTTTCTTTTAAAATCTGATAAAAAATTAAATGGAGGGTTTATGATTGAAGAAGCCAGAAAAATCGTTGATAATTATTTTAAGGCAAAGGAAGAAGGCAATTTTGAGCTTTTATCCAGCCTTTTTCTTCAGGATGAAAATTTGCTTTACATTGGCTCTGACAGGGGTGAGGTCTGGAAGGGATGGGAAAAGGTTTCAAAATATTTAAAAGCCCAGTTTATAAGCTTTGAAAAGTTTAGAGCAGAAAGAAAGAGGATTTTTGAAAAGGAAATTGAAAAGGATAGGGTTTATCTTTTTGTAGAAGAAAATGAGGTTACGGTAAGTTTTAGAGATAAAAATAAGACAGATACCTTTATTTTAAGTATTCTGGTTGAAAATTTTGATGGAAAATTTAAAATTACCTTTTTGCATAGGTCCCTGCCTGCCAAGGAGCCCTCTTTTCCATATTCCATAGGTTCCG
>JBBFMJ010000202.1:0-3963 GCA_037478515.1 Thermoanaerobaculia bacterium | reverse complement strand
CCAGCAGTATAAATATGGCTGAAAAGAATCTTATGGAAAAAATTGAATAGTTAAAGGGCAGGGCAAGGAAATGAATTATATAGTAATAGAGAGGAGGGTAGTTATCTTTTTTAAGTTCTCCTAAAATTTCAAAAAAAGGCATCCTTACCACTTCTCTTGTATAGAGTTCATCGTGCCAGGGCTGCTTTATGAAGCAGGCAAGGATAAATATTATAAATAGGGCTAAATTAAAAAGGTTCTGCTTTTTCAAGGATTTCAATTTGTCTTTCCATTTCATAGAGGAGATTTTTCCTGAAATTTAAATATTTTTCCTTATCCAAATCCAAGTTTTCTGTTTCAATTTTAAAATTGTCTGCCTCTTTCCTTAATTCCTTTAATATTAAAAGCCAGGTTTTGGTCTTTGTAAATATTTTATTGGATTCATATTCCACTGTGGGAAGGTTGTCTGTATGAGGTTTTATGCTTTTGAGGAAATTTTCAAGGTTTTTTTCATCCAATATCAGGCAGGAAAGCATTTTCTCCTTTTTTTCAAGACCTATTTTTGACAGGTCTTCTTTTATAATTGAATCTTGCATATTTGAAAGAAATTTGGAAAAATCAAAGGGTTTTTTGGAACCCACCACAATGGTGAAACTATTCATTGGCTCTGGAAACCACCAGAGGGCAGTGCAAGGAAATACGTCAGAAAATGCCTTCAATATCTCTTTATAATTTTTTAAGGTTAAAGAATATAAAGGAAGCCACATTGAAGCCACACCATCTTTTTCCATTTTATTATAAATTAAATTAAAGTAGTCCTTGGTATACAAAAATCCATTTCCAAGGTATTTGGGATGGATAGAATCTGAAAGGATTACATCAAATTTTTTCAGGGAAGCCAGAACATAATTTCTGCCATCGGTGATTTCTATTTTAATTCTTTTATCTTTAAAGACATCTTCATTTACAGCCCTAAAATATCTGGAGGAAACTTCTACTATACCGGGTGAGATTTCTGCCACAATGATTTCTTCGACTGGGTATTTTGAAACTGTGTTTAAGGTTCCTCCACTACCCAATCCAATGTGCAAAACCCTTTCGTGGTGGTGGGCAAGAAGCAGGGGAATGTGCCCCTGAAGTTTTTGTATTATATAGAGATCAGGGGAGGTGCCTGCTACATTTATTCCGTTTATTTCCAGAGATAAACCATTTGGTTTTTGAATTGCAACTATGGATCCAGTTATATCTTCTTTAAAGGTCAGAATTTTTTCCACTTCCTCCCTATATACTCCAGCGGAAGTAAAGAGTTTTTCCTTGGGAAAGGTAAAGGTCATAAGAATAGCTGAAAATATGCTCAAAAGAATAAGGGTCCTTTCTATTTTTCTATTTAATAAAATCAGGGAAAGGGCTAAATTTAAAATAATCATCAGGAAAAAACTTCTTGCAGTGCCTATAAGAGGGATAAAAATAAGTCCTGTGGCTACTGTTCCAGTTATACATCCCAGGGTGTTAATGCTATAAACTTTTCCGGAAATATTTCCTGGAGAGTTTTTTTCAGAAAAGAATATTTTGACCGATAAGGGAAAGGAAAATCCCATCAAAAAGGAAGGGAATATAAGGCAGAGGAAGGAGCCCAGAAAGAGTGAACCAAAAATTTGATGGGATGCCTTATCCCAAGGCAGCTTTGCAAAAAGGGTAAGTATATCTGTCAAGTTTAAAAAAAGGTAAATTTGAAAAAAGCCAAAAATTCCTAAAATAAGCTCCAGAAACCCTAAACTCCTTAAAGGATTTTTAATGATTTTTGAAAACAATGAATAGAATAAGCTTCCAAGCCCTATTCCAAGTAGGATATTACAAAGGACCAGCCCATAAGCATAAACATTTGACCCGGTGTGAAGGATAAGGATTCTGTTCCAGAGAATTTCATATCCAAAGGAAGTAAAACCCATAAAAAACACTATGGCAAGCAGGTATTTCTTTAGATTTATCTTTAGATTTTCCTCTTCCTTTTCTTCTCTTTTTTCTGTATTTTTTAAAAATAGAATTGAAAATAAAATTAAAAAGTTTAGAAAAATAGCCAAATAATTTGTAGTTTTGAATCCCAAAGTGGGTATTGTATAAAAAGTAGAAAGAAAGGTTCCAAAAAAAGCGCCCAGGGTATTTATTCCATAAAGAAATCCAGTTTTTTTTCCAAAATTTTTATCCAGTTTTTCAGTTCCTTGAACAAGAAGTGGCAGGGTTCCTCCCATAAGAAAAGTTGGAGCAAGAAGGACAAATAGAGAAAGTATGAACCTTAAAAAATCGAAAAATAAGGGTGTTCCCGAAAGTGAATTGTAAAAAATTATAAAAACTTTATCCAGAATACTAAAAAAATAATCCATAAAAAGGGCATAAATGCCTATGATAGCTTCCAGGATTCCGTAAAACAAAAAGGGATTTTTAAAATTTTTGGAATACTTTCCAATTAAAAAACTCCCCAGGGAAAGGCCTGCCATAAAAGCCACCAGAATTGCCACAATGGAAGGTGTGGTAACTCCAAATATAAGGTGTAGTTTTTTTAGCCATACCATCTGGTAAATTAAACTGGAAACCCCAGAGAGAAAGAACAATAATAATATAAAAAGGAACATTTTATTGGAATTTCAGTATCTCAATCCTCTGTTTTCCTCCAGGCAGAAGATAGGATATCCGGAAAATTCCCTGAAGTTCACCGGAGACCTTTATAGGTCCTGTTTTTATTGTTTCAAAGGGACCTATGAAATTTTCGAAGTATCTTATTTTATTGGCTTGAACTGGGAGCACTTCTTCGTCCCCATAATAAAATCTAAACCTTGCAAAATCTCCTGCACTGGCTTCTCTAAAATAATTGGGTCGAAATTCCCACTCCATATAATTGTTTTCTCTTGAAAAATCACTGTAAAGACCTGAGACATTGGAGAGGTTTAAAACGTATCCACCACCTTCCCTTGAAATTTGAAGCTGAAAAACAGGACCTGTAAGCTGGGCTTTAAGGTAGGAAAGCCAGGTGTTAAAATTTAAAGTCCCATCTCTTTCTTCTGTGGAATAGAAATGGTAATACCTGCCTAGGTAGTTAGGGTTATAAAACTTGCTCTGTTTTCCAAGGTTATCTTTGGCGATATCATAAGAAAAGAGCATAAAATTGATATTTGATCCCTTTTGTAAGCCCATCCCAGCAATTTCCAGTTTTGTTTTGGCTTCAAATATATATTGGGGATTAAAGGTAGAAGTTCCCAGGTTCATACTTACAAACTCAAAGGCTTTGCTTTCTGTTATTATATTAAAAGGCATTCCAATAATATATTTTTCCAGAACCCCACCATTGGAAATCCAGGCGCCATTAGAAATAGAAATTGCATAATAGAAGGGAATTGGAAACGATATCAGCCCTTTTTCTTTGGTGTTTAGACGATAAGTATTTAAAAGGTTTATTTCTCCAGAAGGAGGATAAGGAAATCCACTTGTAAAAATTAAAGCATAATCTATATTTTCCAGGTTTTTTTCCTTAAATTTTTCCATTAAAAAGACGGGTATTCCAATACCTATAGATAAGTTTAAGGGTTTTAATTTTTTTAAAAATTCCTGAAAGGCAGGGTATTCTTCTGGTAGTTTTTCGCCTTCAAGCACAAAGAGTAATGAGGAAACTTTAAGTTGTTGCGAAATACCTTTTACAACTTCTTTTTCAATCTTTGAAAAAAGGTCATTACAAAAGGATAAATCTTTAAATAAGATGAATTTTTTTTCTGGCACTATTATTTTGAAAACCAATTTCTGGGATAATTTATTGTTTATTTTTGAAACTTTCAGGTCGTCCACTGTTCCCAAGGGTATGCTGATATTTAAAATGTTTGATTGAGCAAGATTTTCCATTTCTGGAATTGAAAGCTGCACTTCTTCTGTTTCCATTTCCACAATGTCTGAGGAAGGCAGTTTTTTTTCTGTCTCCTTGCCACAGGATAAAAACAA
>JBBFMJ010000201.1:0-4034 GCA_037478515.1 Thermoanaerobaculia bacterium | reverse complement strand
CTGGAGGATGGGGAAAGGGTTGAGACAGTTAAAATGCCAATGGAAAAAAATTACACATTTTGCCTTTCCACCCAAACGGGATGCCCTTTGAAATGTGTTTTTTGTTTGACTGGGCAAAGAACTGGGAGGAATCTAAAACCCTATGAAATCTTTGGAACCTTTTTAGGTATGGCAAAGGGGATGGAGGCAAAAAGAATTAATGTGGTTTTTATGGGAATGGGTGAACCCCTTCTTAATTTAGAAAATATTAAAAAAGTACTTCCATTTTTTTACATATCAATTGCGCCAAGGAGGATAACTATTTCAACTGCAGGCATTTTAGATAAAATAAAGGAATTGGGAAAAATAGAGCCCCATCCCCGCCTGGCAATTTCCTTAAATGCTGGAAGCGACCAGACCAGAAAAAAACTTATGCCCTTTGTAAATTACAAAATAAATGAATTAATTGAAGAAATAAAAAATTATCCAAAGAGGACTGGGGAAAAGGTAACCCTGGAATATGTCCTTTTAAAAGATATAAATGACACCTTTGAAGAAATAAAAGCCCTCTCTGAATCCCTCAACCCTATAAAAAAATTAATTAAAATAAATTTCATTCCCTTCAACCAGGTTCCTGAACTTCAATTTTTACCACCAGAAGAAAGAAAGATAAATGAAATACTGGACTACCTTTCAAAAAAAGGTTTTCACTTAACTGTAAGGAGGTCAAAGGGAAGGGATATCTCTGCTGCCTGCGGACAGCTCAGGGCAGAATACTCTGAAAATATATAAAAATTTGAAATCATATTTCCTAAAAGGTATAATATTTAGATGCCCAAGGATTATTATGAAATTTTAGGGGTTTCAAGGAATGCTTCCACAGAAGAGATAAAAAAGGCATACAAGCGCCTTGCCAGAAAATATCACCCAGATTTAAACCCCAATGATAAGAAAGCAGAGGAAAAATTCAAAGAAATTTCAGAGGCCTATGCTGTTTTATCTGATCCTGAAAAGAGAAAAAAATATGACCAGTTTGGCTCCTTTGATTTTTCAGGGCAGCAGCCCTATCAGGGAACTTATACCTATCAAACAGGAGATATCCCTTTTGACTTTTCTTCAATCTTTGAAGGTGTCTTTAATCCAGAAGAAATCTTTGCCTCTGTCTTCGGGCAAAGAAAACCGAAACAACCAAAGCCACCACCAAAAGGGCAGGATGTAACTGAAGAAATAATTGTAGATTTTAAAGAAGCAGTTCTGGGGGCTTCAAAGGTTATAAAGGTAAGAATACAAAAAGAATGTGAAAACTGTGGCGGATATGGAAACAAGCAAGGAAGGGTCTGCTCCGTATGCAGGGGTTCAGGGGTTGTGCTGGGAGAAGAAACAGTCAGGGTAAAGATACCTGCTGGAGTGGAAGAAGGGACAAAACTGAGAATAAAAGGGAAAGGGGCTCCAAACCCTTATGGAGGTGAGCCAGGGGATTTATATTTAACTGTCCATATAAACCCCCATCCTTATTTCAAAAGGGAAGGTTTTGACATTCATACAGAAGTCCCAGTAACCATTGAGGAGGCATACTGTGGCTCTGAAATTGAAATTCCCACTATTTATGGAAAAGTAAAGGTAAAGGTGCCTCCCAGGACCCAGAATAACCAGATTTTCCGCCTTAAAGGAAAAGGGGTGGAAAACCCAAAGACAGGTGTAAAAGGTGATCATTACTATAAAATAAAGGTTGTCCTGCCTGACAAGGAATCGGAAGTGGCAAAAGATTTGATAAAAAGATTATCTGAATACTATTCTCTTCCTGTAAGGGCAGGGCTTCCAGAAGAATTATAAAAAGGAGGTTTTTTAATGTATAAAAACTTAAAGGATTTTGATTTAGAGATTTACCAGGCAGTAATGAATGAAATTGAAAGGCAACATTCAGGGCTGGAACTGATTGCTTCTGAAAATTTTGTGTCAGAAGCAGTGCTGGAAGCCCTGGGCTCCCCCCTGACAAATAAATATGCTGAGGGTTATCCAAAAAAAAGATACTATGGTGGCTGTGAGTTTGTGGATGTGGCAGAGGAACTTGCCAGGGAAAGGCTTAAAAAATTATTTGGGGTTCCCTATGCCAATGTCCAGCCCCATTCTGGAACTCAGGCAAATATGGCTGTATATTTTTCTGTTATGAAACCAGGGGATACCCTCCTTTCAATGAAACTGGACCACGGGGGGCACCTTTCCCATGGACACCCTGTTTCCTTCACTGGTCAATATTATAATGTGGTTCATTATGCTGTAAATAAAGACACAGAAAGATTGGACTTTGATCAGATAAGAGACCTTGCCAAGGAGCATAAACCAAAAGTTATTGTCTGTGGATATTCTGCCTACCCAAGGATAATTGATTTTAAGAGATTTAGAGAAATTGCAGATGAAGTTGGTGCTTATCTTGTAGCTGATATTGCACATATTGCAGGTCTGGTTGCCACTGGAAACCACCCTTCCCCTTATCCTTATGCCCATTTTATAACTGGAACCACACACAAAACCCTAAGGGGTCCCAGGGGGGGTTTTATCCTCGCATCCACAGAAGAGTTGGGGGCAATGGTGGATAAGGCTGTCTTTCCAGGAATGCAGGGAGGACCACTGATGCATGTAATTGCAGCAAAGGCAGTAGCATTCTTGGAAGATTTGCAGCCATCCTTTAAGGAATACAATGATCAAATAATAAAAAATGCCAGAAAACTTGCCCAGACCTTAATGGATAAGGGCTTAAAACTGGTTACCGATGGAACAGATAACCATTTAATGCTCATTGATTTAAGAAAAAATAATTTAACTGGCAAAGAAGTAGAAAAAATGCTGTCAGAGGCAAATATAACTGTAAATAAAAATACAATTCCCTATGATCCCCAGAAGCCCTTTGTAACTTCTGGAATAAGGGTTGGGGTTCCAGCAGTAACTACCAGAGGAATGAAGGAAGAGGAAATGGATGAAATTGGAAATATAATTGCAGATATAATAAATTCAAAGGGAGATGAAAATTCTATAAAAAAAGCAAAGGAAAAGGTAAGCGAGATAGTGGAAAAATTTCCCCTCTATAAAAACTTAAGGAGTTGATATTGACCTTCAACATTGACCCTGAAAAGCAATGCCCTGAGCTCATCAGTGTACTTCCAAAAATCCATAATATTTTAATATCTTCAAAAGAAAATAGATACCTAAAGGGTTTTTTAATTGAAAAATGCCCTCTATGGCAACGTCTGGAAAGGGCTTTTGAAAAATATTTTCTGGAAGAGGTGCTCTTTGCCGCAAAAAGATATGTAAGAGAAACCACAGAACCAGAAGGGCTTCTGAAAAACAGAATTTTATATTTAAATGTTTTCAAGGAAGGGCTTGAAAATGCTACGGTTTTTGATTCAGGAAGGGAATTTTTAAAAATCTACCTTCTGGCACATTTAAAGCAATATAAAAACCTCCTCCCAGAGGTCCCTAAGATTTTGTCTTCCGTGGTCCCAGATTTCCCTCCAAAAAAGGCAGAGGAACTCAAATTAAAACTTTTCTACGGGCTATGGCAGGAAATTTCAAACCTTTTAAGTAAAAAGGAAAGCAAAGCATACAATCTTTGGCAGGAAATTTTCAATGCTCCCCAATTTTTCCTGGAAAGCACCTTAAAACTTCCAGAAGAGTACCCCTGGGCTTTTGGAGAAGTATATTATGAAATCCCCTCGGAAAAGATAAAAAGATACTTTAGCGATGCTATAATTCAAGGAAAGGATTTTTTAAATTCCAGGGAAGGAAAAAAAATAATTTCAAATTTTTTCAAGAGGGAAATTTCCATTGAAGAAGCCCTTTGTTCCGAAGAGATTTTGAATCTGCTCCCCATTTCTGATGAGACCTTGAACTTTATGAAAAAACTTTCTTTAAATTTAAGATATGGAGAAATCTTTAAAAACTATCTGGAAAACATTCATTTTTGTGTAAAAAATGAGGAAAACTATTTTTTAAATGAAATTAAGTTAGATGAGGAGACAAAGCCACTAAGATTTGGACTTCCAGGAATTATAAATCCA
>JBBFMJ010000200.1:0-4042 GCA_037478515.1 Thermoanaerobaculia bacterium | reverse complement strand
TATCCTCATAGAGTTTTTCCACTTCCACCTCTTCCATCCATTTGCCTTCCAGCTCTCTTTTTTCCTTTACATAGACCTTATCAATTTCTTCTGGTTCAATTAAAAAAACAAGTCCTAAATGTACCTGACAGACAGGCGTAAAGTCCTCATTGAGTATCCCTAAAAATTTAATCTTATATTTTGTTTCAATTACCATTTCTTCTTCCAGTTCCCTGTATAAATTTTTATATAGATTTTCTTCCACTTTATCAGACATCTTTCTCATATGCCCCCCAACTCCAATACTTATTAAATTATGGAGCCGCTTTTCACCTCCCCCAGGCATTCTTTTATAGGTAAAGATAAAATTTCCTTTTTTTAATAACAAATAGGGGATTGGCTGTTTTAAATTTGGGTCATTTTCCACAAAACCCCTCCCTTTATAAAATCCATACTTTTCTATTTTTCCTAAAATTTTTTTAAGGGGAACTTTTTGGATTCCCTCTGGTTTCATTAAAGATAAAAGATGTTTTCTTTCCACTACTAAAATGTTTTCCATTTGACAAAACCTCCTAAAATAAGGCAAAATAATTAAATATGATAACTGGGTTTAACACAGATGTAGAATATAACAAAAAAACCTATCATGTGCAAACGGAAGATAAAGGTTTTGATAACCCTTATATAGAATCTTTAATTTATGTGGGTGGGGCTATAATTTTTTCAAAAAGAACCAGTTATGCTGAAAAAATTGCCGTTGGGATCTCTGAAAAAGAAATTAGAGCCCTTATGGAAAATCAGCATAAAACCATAATTGCAGCCATAAAAAGGGGAAGGTTTGAGGCACTCCTCCCTGGTAAGGATAAAAAAGAGGTAAAAGCTCCTGTGGAAAAGGAGGAAAAGCCCTCCAAGGCAAGTCTGGATGAAATGATCCAGCAGTTTGTAAAGCAGCAGGAACAAAAGGACATTGTGGAAATAAATTTGCTGGAAGACATAGATTTTTATGCTGGTGGAAGTTATAATTTTATGATAAAAACGGAGTCCTCTCTTTCAAAGGTTAGAATAGCCAATGTAAAAATTACTGCAAAACTCATAAGTACCATGGGTCCCCCTGTGGACTTATTTAAGGGATATACAAATACAGAGGGAAAATGCAAGGTCTCTTTTTCTATACCATCCTTCAAACATGGCAATGCTGCCATCATAATAATCGGAGAAAGCAAGGAGTTTGGAACAGGGGAGTATAAGATACTGGTTAAAAAGAAACTTTAAAATTTTAAGGGTAAAAGGGGCTTCCATCTTTTATATTTTTACAATGATAAAGGTAAAACTCTTTGGATATTTTCCCTTTTCTTATCAAAAATTTTTTAAAATTGACTTCTTCAAAATAGGGTATCAAGGACTTTGGGCTTAATTTTTTATTTGAAACTAAAAGATAGTTTCTTTCTTTGAATTTTTCCTTCTTCTGCCAGTAGAGATATGAAAGCCCGTGGATTCCTCTATCGACATTGAATAAATAAACTCTTTCTTTAAGATGATAATTTAGAAGGGCTACAAGGGTATAGGACTTGGAAATTAAAACTTCTCCTTCCACTCTTTCTTCAAGGATTTTTTTGCTTAATTCTTTAAAATTTACAAAACTTTGAAGGGTTTTAGGATTTAATTCAAAGAAAAATTGGGGCAGAAAAATCACAAATAAAAAGCAAATAATTATAAAAATGTTTAAAAATAATGAAATTTTTAATATTTTTCCTTTCCAGTTTTCAATCTGTAAAAGGGCAAGGGGTAAAAATCCCAGGGAAAGCCAGTGGGGAGCCCCTGGATTTTTAAATCCAGAAAGGGTAAAAAAAATTAAAGGAATAAGCCCTGATATAAATAATATTAAATTTTTTTTGAAATTTTTAAATGATAGGTATAAACCCCTGATGAAAAAAATTGGTCCCATTAAAATCAGATTCGGGAGCCAGAGATTTGTAAACATCTTAAAAAAATTTGAACTTTCTTTATGCCTTAAAGCCAGCTGAAAGGTAAAATTTGCCCAATCATTTTGAAATCCATAAATAAGTATGGGAAGAACAGTAATAAAGGAAATGATGGAAAAGAGGAAAAATTGAAAAAGGTTTGCCCTTTTGTAGGAAATGTAAAAAATTAAAGGTAAAATTAAAACCATTGGAAATTTTGAAAGAAAACCAAGCCCAAAAGCCAGCCCTAAAAGAAACCAGAGGAAATTAGAATTTTCTTCATCTATTTTAATTATTAAATAAGTTGCCCAGAGATAGAAAAAGGAAAGGGCTCTGTCTGTGGATAGGTAAAAGGAGCCAAAAAATATCAGAGGGGCTGTGCTGAAAATTAAAAAAAGGTTTTCCCCTTCTTCCTTTTTCCATTTGTAAAGCAAAATTAAAGTTAAAAGAGTAAAAAAAACCGATGGCAGGCGAACGGTCAGGTTTGATTTAAAAATAGAGGTAAAAATCCCTGTAAGCCAGATAACCAGGGGTGGCTGGTCAAAATAAGACCAGTCCAAGTTTTTAGAGCAATCAAAATAGTATGCTTCATCTCCTGATAAGGGTATAATTTCTGAAAGTATTAAAATAAAGAGGAAAAAATATACCAAAAATGCCCTTTTTTTAAAATCTTTCATCAAGAAATTTATGGGCAGCCAGCTCCCCTGCCTTAACAAGGAGGTCTAATTTTTCAAATTCATACCACTGGCAGTCCTTTAAATCAATATTTATTAAATATTTTTCCCTTTCCAGGGTTCTTTCTCTTAAAGTTTTAAGAACTATATTCATAAATCTATAAGTAAGGTCTACCAAGTTTTCCTTTCCAGACATTGGGGGAAGGGGCTGGGAGACATCCACTGCCAGGACTGGTTCCCCAAAGTATTTCCTGGCAGAGATAACTGGGACTTCCTCAATAAGTCCTCCATCTACAAGGAGCATCCCTTCATAGGGGTAGGGTTTAAAAAAACCAGGAAGGGCTGCAGAGCAGATCAATGAAACAGTCAAGCTCCCCTTTCTGAAGGCATAAATTTCTCCAGTCAAAAGGTCTGTGGCTGTGGAAAGAAAAGGGATGGGAAGGTCTTCAATATTTCTTTCTTCTATAAATTTTTCAATAAAAAATTTAATTCTTTCTGTGGAAAACAAGCCCACAGTGTTTATGCTGAAATTTAAAAGTATTCTCTGTTTTATATTTCTCGTAAAGATCCCCAGAGGGGTTTTGGTCTGGTATTTCAAAAGTTTTGGTAGGCCCGAGATAGCATAACTTTTTTCCTTTAAAAAATCACAAAAAATTTTATAGATTTCCTCTGGTTGTTTTTCCATAGATATAAGGGCACCTATCAAGGCACCCATAGAAGTTCCAGCCACGGCTTTTATTTCAAATTTATTTTCTTTTAAGACCTTATAAACACCTATATGGGCAAGGGCTCTGGCTCCTCCGCCACCAAGGGCTAATATAAATTTTTTTTTCATAGGTTTTATTATATCATTATATTATGATTTCAGCAGTTTGTGTGAACCATAAAAGTTTTGAATTTTTACCTCCCCTGATAGATTCTTTAAAAAGGGAAGGGGTTGGGGAGATTATTGTAGTTGACAATTCCCTGGATTTGGAAGAGAAGAACAAGCTTATTGGACTGGAAGGTATATCTCTTTTTTTCCTTGAAAAAAATCGTGGTTTGGGTCAGGCATTAAATTTTGGAGCAGAAAAAGCCAGAGGGGATTATATCCTTTTCTGTAATCCAGACCTTCTGTTCAAAGAAGGTTCCCTTCAAAATTTAAAAGAGGAAATAAAAGATTGTGAGGCAACAGGTCCCTTGATTTTTTGGGACAGGGAGGAAGAAATTTTGCTTCCCTATCCTTTTCCCTATAATTTTTTCAGTCAATTTTTGAGGATTTCCTTTCCAGCAGTTTATAAAAAAAGGTATCTCTCCTTCCAATTTAAAATATGGGAAGGCAAAAATCCAATGAATTTTCCACTTCTTTCTGGAAGTTGTTTTTTGGTAAAAAAGGACTGTTTTGAAAAAACAGGAGGTTTTGACGAAAGTTTTTTCCTTTATTTTGAA
>JBBFMJ010000199.1:0-4047 GCA_037478515.1 Thermoanaerobaculia bacterium | reverse complement strand
CCCTGATGAAAAAGTGGTGGGAAAGTCCAATCCTTGAAAAAGATCCCCAGAGCGAGTTGATTTCAGATTTTAACTTTCTAAAGGAATATCCAATTTTTATAAAGAAAAATTATTATGATGCCTTTAAAGAGACAGGGCTTAAACAGATTTTAAAGGGCAGGGGAGTGGAGAAGATTTTAATTGGAGGTGTTCTGACCAATTGCTGTTGTGAGACCACTGCCAGGTCTGCTTTTATGAATAATTTCGAGGTCTTCTTCCTTTTTGATGGGACTGCCACTTATAAAAAGGAATACCATGAAAGCACAATTTTAAATATTTCCTATGGATTTGGAGAAATTTTATTTTTTAATGAACTTTTTCCCCCAAGGAATACAGAGGAAAATTTGGAAAATCAAAATAATGGAGTAAATTTGAGCGAGGAATAATTTTTTCCCTTCAATAAAACTTGACAAAATGGGAAAAAGTGGTAAAATTTTTTGCTAAATTTAAGAAAGGAGGAATTCTCTATGGCTATGAAGATTTTGGATACCTGTATTGCCTGTGGTGCCTGTGTTCCAGAATGTCCAGTAAATGCCATTGCTGAAGGGGATCCAATTTATACTATTGATCCTGACAAATGTGTGGAATGCCAGGGTTATTTTGATTCCCCTCAATGTGTTTCTGTTTGCCCCGTTGATTGTATTGTAAAAGCATAAATTAATCTGGTATAATATTTAGGAGCCGAAGTGGCGGAATTGGTAGACGCGCACGTTTGAGGGGCGTGTGGGAAACCCCGTGCCGGTTCGAGTCCGGCCTTCGGCACTTGATTTTTTTAGAAATTTTGTTAAAATATTTTCAAAAGCGGGAATAGCTCAGTTGGTAGAGCATAACCTTGCCAAGGTTAGGGTCGCGGGTTCGAATCCCGTTTCCCGCTCTATATTATTATTAGGAGGAATGGTGAAAAAATCATTTTTATTTATTTTTTTATTACTTTTTCTTTTTGCCTGCGCCCATAAGGAGCCAAAGGCAAAAGCCCCCTCCCAACCAGTGGTAGAAGAAAAAGCACCGGTAGTGGAAAAAGAAGAGGTGGTGAAGGAACCTGAAACAGTAAAACCAGTGGTGGAAACACCTTCAGAAGACATTTTATCCTATGGTCTGGATGAACTCAATAAAATGGGTTATTTAAAGCATATTTATTTTGATTTTGACAAATTTGATATTAAGGAAGAATATAAAAAAGTCCTGGAAGAGAATGCCAGATTCTTAAAGAATAATCCCACAATAAAGATAAGAATTGAAGGGCATTGTGATGAAAGGGGAACCAGAGAATATAACCTGGCACTTGGAGAAAAAAGAGCCAGTGCTGCCAAGGATTATCTGGTATCCTTAGGAATTGATGAAGACAGAATAGATACCATTTCCTTTGGCAAGGAAAAACCCCTTGCCCTTTGCCATAATGAAAGTTGCTGGTGGCAAAACAGGAGAGCCCATTTTGTAATTGTATCTAAATGAGAAAATTTCTTTTCCTTTTTTTTATACTATTTTTGATTAGCTGTACCTCTTCCAAGGAACTGGACAGGATTTATGTCAAATTAAATGACCTGGAATCCCAGATTTTGGATATAAAAAGAAATTCGGTAAAGCAAAAGGACCTTCAGGACCTCTCAAAAAATATAGAAAGTCAGGTGCAAAAAATTTCCAAAACCAATGCAGATATTGCCACAAAGATGAATGAATTTTCGCTGCAGGTAGAATCCTTAAAGGAAAAACTAAAGGATACCAATGACCGCCTGAGTAACCTTTCCCAGCAACTGGCTCAGACCCAAAAAGAGCTTCAGAGTTTAAAAAGCCAGGCGCCTCAGCAATCTCCAGTCCAACCTCAGGCACCTGCTCCTGCGGATTCAAATATATTTGAAGAGAGTTTAAATGATTTTATGAAGGGAAGGTACTCTTTAAGCATCTCTGGTTTTGAGCAGTATCTTAAGGATTTCCCTTCCACTGAAAAATCTGATGATGCTCTTTTCTACATTGCTGAAAGTTATTTCCAGTTAAAAAATTATAAAAAAGCCATTGAAAATTATGAAAACTTACTTGTAAAGTTTCCAAAATCAGAAAAGGCACCTGAAGCACGCCTTAAAAAAGGTTTATCACTTCTGGAAATTGGTGAAAAAACACAGGGTATTGTGGAGCTTCAATATTGTGTCTTCGATTATCCATCCTCTGAGGAAGCACAGAGAGCAAAGGAAAAGCTCAAAACCTTAGGGGTTTTTACAAATTAGGAGGAAATATGTCACAACTGAAAAAAAGTCCAAAGAAAAAAAGCAAATCTGTTCTCAAAAGAGAGAGGCAGAGTAAAAAGAGAAGCATTGCAAACAAGGCAAATAAAAGCAAAATGAGGACTTTTATTAAAAAATTCAGGCAGCTTCTTCAAAATAAATCCTTAGAAGAGGCAAAAAAGATGGTGCCAAAGCTGGAAAAAGAGATTGATATGACTGTAAAAAAGGGTGTGATACACTGGAAGACAGGGGCAAGATATAAATCACGCCTTTTAGGGCACCTGGCAAATCTGACAAAGCAAGCTGCTCAAACACAAAGTTCCAATAATCAGTAAGTTATTTTTACCTATTATTTTAGGGTTTATGGGAGGGCTTTTCTTTGGGAAGCCCTTCTCTATCTTTCTTTTTTACATTTCTATTTTTTTATTCTTATTTCTAATTTTAAAGCAAAAAAATAAAAATTTTATTGTTTTTTTTCAAATCCTTGCTTTTGCTTCCACTTTTTATTTTTTTTCTCTCATATGGCTAGTAAAATTTTTAAAAATTTATTCTGGTTTTAATGTTATCTTTGCTTCCCTGGCAATTTTTGCTCTTTCCTTATACCTTTCCATCTATTTTTCCTTTTCCTTCCTGTTTTCAAAATTTTTTCCTGAAAAATATTTTCTTTATATATTCCCTCTGTTTTTCTGGATTTTTGAATATTTAAGGGGGATTGTCTTTACGGGTTTTCCATGGAATCCTATCCACCTTCCCTTAGGATATTTTCCTTTTTTAGTTCAGGGTCTTTCAATTTTTGGAGGTTATGGCTTTTCAGCAGTGGTTCTTTTTTTCTTCTTGGGGTTGTGCTATCAAATAATAAAAAAGAAAATAAATTTTATCTGGCTTTTATTTTTTCTTGCTTTAATTATATTTAATTTTTTATGGATTTCGCACGATATTAAGGAAGACAGATTAAATATCTGCCTTATTCAGGTTCAAATTGATGAACTGGAAAGGTTTATATATGGAGAGGGTTATGAAGGGCTTAAGAAAAGCTTAAGGCATTCTGCTGGGGTAAAAGAAGATGTGGATTTGCTTGTTTTTCCTGAATCCTTATTCCTGACCACTTACGATAAAGATAATTTTATATTTGATGATTTTAATAAGTTATCCTTAAAATTTCCAGTTCTTTTTAATGCAAACATAGAGAAAGATGAAAAAACCTTCAATAGTGCTATCCTCCTTCACAGAGAAGAGGTTTTAAAAATTTACAGAAAAAACCATCTGGTCCCCTTTGGTGAGTATCTACCTTTGAGAAATTTTTTTGAAAGTATTGGTTTTAAAAAAATTGCCAGAAGTTTGCTGGATTTTGATAGAGGAAAAGAGGTAGGGATTTTTAGATTTCCTGAAAATTTTGGTGTATCCATTTGTTATGAAATAATTTTTCCTGAAATATCAAGAAGGGAATTGGTGGAAGGGGCAAAATTTATGGTGGTTTTAACCAATGATTCCTGGTATGGAAACACTCTGGGACCCTATCAACACTTCCTTCTGGCACAACTTAAAGGAGTGGAATTTCATAGACCTTTGGTAAGGTCGGCACTTACTGGAATTTCAGGATTTATTGATTCCCATGGAAGGGTTATTTCAAAGATGGGACTTGGAAAAGAAGGAATTCTCTGTTCAAAAATTGAACTTTCAAATAGAAAGACCCCTTACTTTTATTTAAAGGAGTACCCCCCTTTTATTTTAATCGTAGCAATTTTAATTTTTTTATATATTGAGAAATCAAGAAAAAATAAATTATAACTAT
>JBBFMJ010000198.1:0-4051 GCA_037478515.1 Thermoanaerobaculia bacterium | reverse complement strand
ACCCTTGAAAATAATCTTTTTTTCTGGCTCCTCAAGTCCAAAACTTTTGAGGTCTGCTGAACCTATTTCTTTAATTTTTTCCAGTTCCACTATGCTTCTCTTGATATTATTTATGGTAAACTCTTCACCTTTGTATTCAATGGGTTTTACTATTTTCCATTCCTCTTTTTCTTTTTTCACTTCCCAGTTTAAGTCTTTGCTTTCAAATTTTAAATAGTTTATATTTTCTTCCTTTATATTAAAAATTTTCTTTTCCCTTTCCTTTCTTTCCTCTGTGGTGGGGAGCTTTTTTTCATATAAAATTATAAATAGAAATAATCCCAAGGCAAATACAAAAAGTGCCAGTCCTTTCCACTTCATTTACTTCCTCCTTAAACGATAAATCATTATTCCAGAGATTATGGAAATAAGGGGAAGCACTACCAGAATTATTACAAAAATAGTCCTCATCTGTTTTGAGTTTAGGGTAATGGCAACCCTTTCCACTGGTTTTGGTGGAATTGAGATAAGTTCTTCCTTTTGTGCAAGATAATGGACTGCGTTTTGAAAAAATATTCCATTTCCTAAATTTTTTATTTGTCCATTGGTGCAAAAATCCCCATCTCCCACCACCAGAACTTTTCCTTTTCCTTCAGATATAACTGAAATTGATAGAGGTCCTTTTGTGTCCTTTTCATCCTTTGAAACCCTCTCTTCCTTCAATAAGAGGTTTATATCCGTCTCACCCCATGCCTCATCGGAGGTCTCCATAAGAATACTGGTTTTGTAGTCCTTTTTTTCTGGCTCTACTGTCCCGAGGGCAATGGAGAGGGGCAAAAGAACAGGGGTATTATTCATCTTATCTGTAATTTTATGGAATCTAAAATTATCTAAATAAAGATAGCCAGGTCCTACAAAGGGAATTGCCTTTTTTGGGTCAAAGACAAGAACCTGCTTTAATTCAATCCCAAATTTTTTCAAAAATCCATCAAAGCCCAGATTTTTTAAATTTTTATTAATCTGATCAAAATTTGGATCCAGTGCTAAGAAAAAGTTTCCTCCTTTTTCAATATATTTTTCCAGCACTTCCAGTTCTTTTGGAAGGAAAGGGTATTTTGGACTTATGGATACCAGAAGAGCAAAATCTTGCGGGATTTCTGTTAAATTAAGCAAGCTTATCTCTTCTATTTCATAATTTCTTTTTATCAAGTTTTCCTTTGCCTCTGAAAGCCCACCTTCATTGTATTCCTCTATGGAATTTTCATTGTGTCCCTTTATAAAACCAATTTTAATCCTCTTTTCTTCTGAAACATTTAAAATTGCAGTGGTTATTGCTTCCTCCCCCTTGAATGCCTTAAGCTGAGGGGGTTGACCCCATTGCATACCCGTATAGTCATATTCAGCCAGTTCAGTTCCATATATAAACTTCTTTTTATCCCCGCATTTGACTACAATGGAGTTGTTCTGGGTAATCCCTAACTCTTCCACTAGTTTTTTTGCTTCTATAAGATTTTTTTCAGGGTCAATATATTTTACTTTTATATTTTTTGAAATATTTTCATATCTTTTTAAGAGTTCTTTAAGTTCATCATAAATGGGGTCCTGCTGGTCAAATAGTACATAAATTTCCAGTTCCTTTTTTAATTTCCCCAAGACCTTTTTACTTTCATCGGATAAGGAATAGATTTTATTTTTTGTAAGGTCAAACCTTGCCCAGTGCCTGAAGGAAAGCCAGTTTAACATTAAAAAAATGGCAAAGGCAGAGATTATATAAATTGAAAGATTTGTGGTCTCAAATATTTTCTTCATTTTTACCTCCACTTCCTGAATTTTAAAACCTGCACGCTTAAAAATAAAAATAAAATGGTAAGGGTCAAGGAATAGATTATCCCTCTGGTGTCCAGAATCCCCTTCCCAAACCATTCCATCTGCTCCCAGAGGGTTGCATATTCCACAATATTTTTAAATGAAGGAGAGGGGATGAGCTGATAGAGAAAACCAAAGGCAAAAAGAACAATGAGTATTACAAAAGCCCAAATGGCTGAAATTATCTGATTCCTTGAAAAAGAAGAAGCAAGGATTCCAGCTGATAGAAAAGCACAGCCATGCAGGATTATTCCAAGATAGCCCGTTAGAACTGGCATAAGATCAATGCTGGTGTAAGAAATTAAAATTATTACATAAATCAGTGTAAAGAGCCATAAAAATAAATAAAATATAAGGGAAGCAAAAAACTTGGATAAAATTACCTGTGTCTCTGTGACAGGCGAAGTCATAAGTGTCTCAAGGGTTCCAAGGCGCTTTTCTTCTGAAATGGACCTCATGGTGAGGGCTGGAATTATAAATAATATATAAAGCCAGTAAAATAATGTTCCACCAAAAAATGCTTTAAGGACTGCCCCGTGGGGTGCTGTGGGGGAGTTTAAATAACTTAAAATTAGATAAAAAATCCCACCATTTAAGATTAAAAAGGCAGTTAGGATAACATAGGCAAGGGGGGAAAAGAAGTAAGAGAGAAGTTCTTTTTTTAAAATTGCAAAGAATGGCTTCATTGTACAACCTCCTTTTCTTCCATAGTAAGGCGCAGGAATACATCCTCCATGGAAAGGGTTTTTTCAGTAAGCCCTAAAATTTTTATCTTTTTTTCATATAAAAAATCATAAATCTTTTCTCTTAAATCCAAATTTTTTTCACCTGTAATTTTTAAATGAAGTTCTTCTCCTGTATCTTTTATTTTTTCAATTTCTATAACCCCTTCTATCTTTCTAAATTCCTCAATTTCTTTCAAAGGGGGTTTTATTTGAATTTCATAAATTGTATTTCCTTTTAAGGTGTTTTTTAAATTTTGGGGGGTATCCTGGGCAAGTATTTTTCCCTTATCAATGACCAGCACCCTGTCTGATATCATTTCTGCCTCTGGAAGTATGTGGGTTGAAATAAAGACAGTCCTTTCCCTTCCAATTTCCTTAATCAACTCCCTTATTTTTACAATTTGAACAGGGTCAAGTCCAATTGTTGGTTCGTCTAAAATTAAAACCTTTGGATTGTGGACCAGTACTCCAGCCAGCGCAACCCTCTGCCTGTAACCCTTTGAAAGGTTTCCAATTATTTTATCTTTCACATCCTTTATAAAACAGGCATCTAAAATATAGTCAATGTTATTTTTGAGTTCCTTTGAGGGTACTTTATTAAGTTCACCCCTGAATTTCAAATATTCAATTACCCTCAGTTCATTATAAAGGGCAGCACTTTCAGGCATATATCCAATCAGTTTCCTTGCCTGTAAGCTTTTTTCCCCAATTTCATAACCCCCTATTAAGATTTTCCCTTCTGTGGGTGGCAGAAATCCCGTAAGCATCCTGATGGTGGTGGTTTTTCCAGCTCCATTTGGTCCTAAAAATCCCACAATTTCCCCTTCTTTTATAAAAAAAGAGATATTGTCCACTGCCCTTTTATCCACATAGACCTTTGTCAGATTTTGAACTTCAATCATAGAACCTCCCTTTTTGTGCTATTCTATTAAAATGAAAAAATTTGAAACAATATCTAAATATTATATACGATTTTTTGGAAAAAGGGTGTTTAGGTTTCCAGTTGGGGGGTTTTCAAACTGCCCAAATAGGGATCCTTACACAAAAGAAGGAGGGTGTCTTTATTGTGATATAAAAGGTTCGGGTTCTGATTTTCTGGATTATAAATTGAGCATAAAAGAGCAAATTGAAGGGAGATTAAAAGAGGATAAAAATTATATACTTTATTTCCAGCCCTACACTTCAACCTATAAAGATGAAGAAATTTTAATTAAAAATATTGAAGAGGGTTTAAAATACAGGCAATTTTTAGGCGTCTCAATTGGAACAAGGGCTGATTGTATTTCAGATAGAATGTGGGAATATCTGGGAAGATTAAATAAAAAAACCTATCTGGAGCTGGAAATTGGGCTTCAGAGTGCAAAAGAAGAGACCTTAAAATTTATAAAAAGAGGGCATACCCTTAAGGACTTTGAAGAAGCAGTAAAAAAGGGAGAAAAATTAAATATAAATTTAATTGTCCATATAATTTTAGGCCTTCC
>JBBFMJ010000197.1:3057-4062 GCA_037478515.1 Thermoanaerobaculia bacterium | reverse complement strand
TATCCCTTAAATTTTCCTCTTCTTTAAGCAAACTCATAACATACAAAGGAAGGGGTGGAACTTCTATTTTTTTTTCTTCATTTTTATATTTATAAACAAAAACCCAGGGAGGAACAAAATAGTAGCCAGTGGTATAGGTGGAAATTTTAAATTTCTGCACCAGAACCTTTTTTTCTCCCTCAATTTTCCAATCCTTTAAATCATAGTCCTTAATTTCAAAAGAGGAAAGCAAAACTCCACCAGGAATCTGCCCTCCTTCTGCTTCCTTTGGGATTTCAACAATTAAATTAAATTCCACTATATCCCCAACAGTAATTATACTTTTACTAAAACTTTCCTCCACCTTTCCCTGAGAAAAGAGATTTAAAGAAAAAATCAGAAAACTAATTCTCAAAAATTTTGACATTTTCTGCCTCAAAGAGACGCTGGATCAATTCCTGTAAAAGTTTATTTTGCTTTTCCTGATACAACCTTTGAAATATCTGTTCCTTTACCTCTTCAAAATTTTTGTCCTTATAATTTTCCTTATTTTTTTCAAAGTATTCCTTTGCCTCTTTTTCTTCAATTTTAATTTTCCCTTTAAATTCCCTTTCCAGATACATATTTCTTAAAACATCCCTTTCCATTTCTTTTACTCTTTTTTTAAACTCTTCTTGTTCCTGAAGATTTGCCCTTCTGGCTGCCTTTTCAATCAAAAGGGAAGCAATATAGGACCTAAGAAAATTTGAAAATCCTTCCTTTGATGAATAAAATTTTTTTAAGGGTTCTGGAAATTCATCAATCTTTGCCAGCACCTCTTCTTCTGTTATATCTTCACCTGCAACCTTTGCAACTATTTTCCCTCCTTTTTTAATTAAAGAGGTAGCTTCCTCCAGTTCTTTGGAAGCCAGTTTTGACCTTCCTGAAAGCTCCAGAGAGGATACAAGTTTTTTATCTATCTCTTTTATGAATTCCTTATCAGAACTCAAAATCTTTGAAAGCAAAAAGAAACCATAGGAATCTTCA
>JBBFMJ010000197.1:0-3047 GCA_037478515.1 Thermoanaerobaculia bacterium | reverse complement strand
CCTGAGTTATAATAACTTTCAGCAAGGAGATAGGAAATTCTGGATTTCATTTCCCTGCCCAGATTTGAAGAAAATAAAACCCTTTTGTAGCTATCTGTGGAAATTTGAGAAAAACCCTTTTCCTTTAAAATTTCAGCCCATTTTAAAAGGTCTTCATCTAAAGCTTCGCTTCTTTCTCTTTTTTGAAAAAGTAAAATTAAATTTAAAATAATTAAAATTAAAATTCCCCCGAGTAAAAAATAATCCCTTCTCATAAAGCCCCCCTTTTCCTCTTTTTCCTTTCTTTAAAAAATTCTTCTAAAGGTTTAAAGGGATCCTCACTTGTCATTATTTTTAAATAATCAATATTGGAAGTTTTAAAAAATTTTTCCAGATTTTCCTGAAATTCCTTCATTTTATTTTTATAATATTCTCTGACCTTTTCTGAACTGAAATCAATTAAAAATTCTCTTCCTTCTTCTATGTCCTCTGCCTTTAAAAGCCCTTTGAGGTCAAAATTTTCTTCCCTTTCATCAAGGGTTTGAATTGCTATAAAATCATGTTTTCTGGCTAAAATTCTGGCTTCCCTTTCAAAATTGGAATCAAAAAAATCTGAGATTAAAAATAATATTGCCCTTTTTGGGCAAATCCTTCCAAAAAAGTTCAAAGCATTTTTTATGTCTGTCCCTTTACCCTCTGGCTCAAAAAAAAGAATTTCCCTTAAAAGGTGCATTATATGGTCTTTTCCCTTTTTTGGGGGCAGGTGTTTTTCCACCTTATCAGTAAAAAGTATGAGCCCTACCCTGTCATTATTTTTAATAGCAGAAAAAGAAATAAGGGCAGAAATTAGTCCAGAAAGGTTCCTTTTTGACCTCTCCATTGAGCCAAAATCTTCAGAAGAGGACAAATCCACCAAAATGTAAACTGTAAGTTCCCTTTCCTCTAAATAGGTTTTGACATAAGGCTGCCCCATCCTTGCAGTTACATTCCAGTCAATAGACCTTATATCATCGCCTTCCTGAAACTCCCTTACCTCAAAAAATTCAATCCCTTTTCCCTTAAAAACACTTCTGTATACCCCTCCCATCTCCTGCTCCACTAACCTATTAGTATAAATTTCAATCTTTTTTAAATTTTTTAAAATTTCCTTTACCGATTCCATTTTATGGGGCTTCCACAGAATCAAAGACCTGCTTGATTATATCTTCCACGGATATTCCTTCTGCTTCTGCTTCATAGGAAAGAATTATTCTATGCCTTAAAACATCTGGACCTATGTATTTGATATCTTCTGGAATAACATAAGCCCTGTGCCTCAGGAAAGCCAGGGATTGGGCTGCCTTTGCAAGGTAAATGGTTGCCCTGGGAGATGCACCATATCTTATCAGGTCCTTTGCATTTAAGTTATATTTTTCTGGTTCCCTAGTGCAGTGAACAATTCTTACAATATATTTTTTTATTTCTTCATCAATATAGACATATTTTACAGAATCCTGAATATTTAAAATATCTTCCAGAGAAGCAACGGCTTCTGGCTCCTTTAAACTTTCAATTACAACCCTCTCCAGGATTTCCCTTTCTTCTTCTGGACTGGGATAGGTAATGGAAAGTTTAAAGAAAAACCTGTCAATTTGTGCCTCTGGTAAAGGATAGGTTCCTTCCTGTTCAATGGGGTTTTGAGTTGCAAGGACTAAAAAGGGCTTAGGCAGGGGGTGGGTCTTTTCTCCAAGGGTGACCTGCTTTTCCTGCATTGCCTCCAGAAGGGCAGATTGAACCTTTGCAGGAGCTCTATTTATTTCATCAGCCAGGATTAAATTTGCAAAAATTGGACCCTTTCTGGGCACAAAGGACATATTTTGTGGATTATAAACCATAGTTCCAATAATATCTGCAGGTAAAAAATCAGGGGTAAATTGAATTCTTTGAAACTGCCCTTTTATGGTTTTGGATAAGGTGGAAACAGCCAGGGTCTTTGCAAGTCCAGGCACACCTTCAAGTAAAATATGCCCATCGGAAATGAGTCCTAAAAGAAGGCGTTCTTTTAAGTACTTCTGCCCTACAATTACCTTATCCATTTCCCTTAAAATGGAATCAACTATGGGGTATAGCCCTTCCAGTTTATCCTTGACCTGACTTATCTCCTTTTCCATAAAGCCTCCTGATAAAAATTATAGAAATTATAGCAAAAAATATTAAAAAAAATGCAAAAATATACCAGAAATATAAATTTTTATAAAAATACCTTCCCTTTACCTTTATTTCTCCAAAATCATACTCATAGACCTTTGGATCCTCTTCTTTTGGCTCCCCTTCATAATATAAAATTTTAAAGGGCTTTAATTTAAAAATTCCCTTCTCCTTGGGCAATACAGTAAATTCAAACTTTAATATCTTATTTTTTCCCTCAACAGAGGTTATGCTATTTAAAGAGGGCTTGATTATTATTTTTTCACTTTCAGGAGGAAGCACAGAGGCAATGGTTGTCCCTTCTTTCATTTCAATTTCAAGGGTTAAAGTGGAATATTCATAAGCCCTAAAAGTTTTAGGGCTTATTTTATTGACATTTAATTCAAAAGAAAATATAGAATACGCCCCTAAAAGAGCAAAAAGAACTCTTAAAAACATAAAAATTATACGAAAAAGGGAAAAAATACGTTTAGACTTTTTAATTTTTTAAGATTTGGTAAAATAATAAGAAGTGGGGCAAATTTTATGAATAAGGTTTTTTTCGTTTTATTACTATGCACAAATTTAATATATGGTGACCTTGGAAAATTCAAAGGATGGGAAAAAACATGGGTAAAACATCTCTTAACAGAAAAGGAATTAAAAGAATTCAAAAAAATAAAAACAGAAAAAGAAGCAGAGATTTTTATCTCAAATTTCTGGAAAAAGAGAGACCCAACCCCCGGGACAGAAGAAAATGAATTTAAAGAAAGGTGCGAAAACCTTGCCAAATATGCTGATAGAGAGTTTTCCACCAAAAATAAAAGGGGTTCAGAGACAGAAAGAGGCAGGGTATTACTCCTTTTAGGATACCCTTCTTTCATAAAAAGGCAGGATTCTTC
>JBBFMJ010000196.1:0-4064 GCA_037478515.1 Thermoanaerobaculia bacterium | reverse complement strand
CTGGTTAAAATTAAAAGAGGAAGCAGTAGATAGCCCTCAAGGAAATCCTTTTCAAGGGAAAGGAAAAATAAAAATAGAAGAGTTAAAAAAAGCCCTTCTGCATAGGGGAGGGATAAGAAAATGGAAGGAGGGTAAAACATAAATAAGAGGGCTGAAAAAAAAGCATAGTCAGGTATATATATTTTTATTAGAAAATAAAAAGAAAGGATGGAGGTCAGTCCAAAGATGAAACTTAAAAAAATTCCAGAAATTTCATAGGAACCAAAAATAAATTTAAAAAATTTAATAAGGTAAGGAAAAAGGGGAAGAAAACCTGAAGAGAAAGGAATATCCTTCCATTTTTTTGCTTCCGGGGAGTTTAAATTTTGCGTGTAGCCCTTTTCAGCTATAAAGAGATACCAGGGAGCATCCCAGCGGTATAGTGCTTCAATAAAGGCACTGTTTTTCCTTTCAAGGTGATAGTTTTTCTCATAGTTTTCTTTTACAAAGCCCTTATTTTTTAAAATTATTCCACCAGAATAAATATAAAAAATCCTTGTAATTAAATATAAAATTATTAAAATTAAAAGTTCTTTTTTATACTTCAAGGAAACGAAACTTCCCTTAAAAACCTGGCACTTTCCTCTGGAAGACCTGTATTTATATACATCCCAGAACCCAGTTCAAACCCTGCTGCTTTTCCCAGTCGGGGAACTATGGAAATATACCAGTGAAAATATTTTATCCTTTGGGCATCCACAGGTCCAGACCTTATTACCAAATTATAATCAGGGTCCTGAAGTCCTTTATACATTTTTCCCAGTATAACCCTTAATGCTTCGGTCAAATCATCCTTTTCCCTATCTTTTAACTCTCCAAAAGTTGCCTCATGTTTTTTTGGAAATAGCCAGAAATGAAAGGGTGAAAAGGCAGCAAAAGGAATAAAACCAATAAAACTTTCATTTTCAAAGACAATTCTTAAATTTTCCTTTTTCTCTTCTTCAATCATATGACAAAATACGCAAACCCCTTCCCTGTCATAAAACCTGATTGCTTCTTCCATCCTACCCCTTACCTGTTCAGGGAAGACAGGAAGCCCTATTATCTGGGAATGGGGATGCTCTAAGGATGTCCCTGCCCCTTCCCCATGGTTTTTAAAGGGAATTACAAATTCTATATCTGGATGGGAGGCAATATCCACAAAGGATTTATGGTATGCTTCCACCACCCTTTTTATATCTTCAAGGGGAAGGAGGGGAAGGTAAGTATTATGTGAAGGTGTCTCAATAATTACATTGTGAAATCCAAAACCAGTTGCTTTTCTAAAAGTATTATGAGGAAATCTCTGATATTGAACCTCTGGAACAAGGGCTGCAAATTTATTTGGAATTACCCTTACCTGCCATTTTCCATCTTTTTTTATATCAAAAATTTCTTTTGGTGTTAAATGTTCATTATTTGGGCAAAATGGACAATTTTCTTTATAATCTGGAACTACCTTTTTTTCTTCCTTTTTTTTAAAATCCTCTGGCCTTTTTGCCCTCTCTGTCGCAAGGATTACCCATTCCCCTGTTGCAATGTTTTGCCTGAGTTCTGGCATAAATACCTCCTCACTATTATTTAAGATTCAGGGCTTGAAAAAATCTTAAAATTATTCACTAAATAAATTCCCCTGAAAACCTTTTTTGAAATCGTAACCTAAATGCTCATATGCTTTTTTTGTGGCTACCCTTCCCCTGGAAGTCCTAATTAAAAATCCTGCCTGAACCAGAAAGGGCTCATATAAATCCTCAAGGGTGCCTTTATCTTCACCAATAGAAGAGGCAAGGGATTTTATTCCCACAGGACCTCCTCCAAAATTTTCTATTACCACCTGCAAAATTCTCCTGTCCATGTCCTCTAGCCCAAATTCATCCACATCCATAACTTCCAGTGCCTTTAAAGCAATTTTTAAATCAATAGCTTTTTTACCTTCCACTTCCACAAAATCCCTAATCCTCCTGACCAGTCGATTTGCCACTCTTGGGGTTCCCCTTGCCCTTTTTCCAATTTCAGAAGCTGCCTCTTCTGTGATTTTTACATTTAAAATTCTGGCAGTCCTCTGAGTTATCTTTTTTAAACTTTCCACATCATAATAATCCATCCTCTGGATTATTCCAAACCTTCCCATAAGGGGTGGGGTTATAAGTCCTGCTCTGGTGGTGGCACCAATTAAGGTAAAGGGTTTTAAGGAAATTTTAACAGTTCTGGCACCTGCCCCTTGTCCTACAATTATATCAAGTCTGAAGTCCTCCATTGCACTGTATAAAATCTCTTCAATAGCTGGATGCAAGCGATGGATTTCATCAATAAAGAGAATTCCCTTTTCATCAAGGTTTGTCAGAACTGCTGCCAGATCCCCTGGTTTTTCCACGGCTGGACCTGAAATAACCCTTAAAGGTGCTCCCATTTCCCTAGCAATGATAAAGGCAAGGGTGGTCTTTCCCAATCCAGGAGGACCAGAAAAAAGAACATGGTCTAAAACCTGTTTTCTTCCCCTGGCGGCTTGTATAAAAACAGAGAGGTTTTTTTTAATTTTTTCCTGCCCAATGAATTCTTCCAAACTTAAAGGCCTTATACTCTCCTCAAAGACCTCTTCGTCTTTAAGTTTTAAGCCAGAAAGGATTGTCTCACTCATTTATTTTCCCAAAACTTTTAAAGAAAACAGGATTAAATCCTCCAGAGGAAGGTCTTTCTTTTCAGATAAAACTTTTTCCACTGCTTCCTGTGCCATCTTATTATTATACCCCAAATTTACAAGGGCTGAAACTGCTTCCTCTCTTATGGAATGGGCTGCCTTCTCTTCAAAAGGAAGCCCTCCTTTAAGTTCCAGGATAAGCCGTTCTGCTGTCTTTTTACCAATCCCTGGGATTGAAGAGAGTTTCCTGGTATCCTGATTAGAAATGGCTTCTTTCAAATCTTCCAGTGGAAGATGGGATAGGATTTGAAGAGCCATTTTTGGACCAATTCCAGGGATGGAAATAAGTTTTAAAAAAAAATCCTTTTCAGCTTCCTCAAAAAAACCAAAAAGATTTATGCACTCTTCCTTTGCCTGGAGATAGGTCCAGAGGAATGCCTCCTGTTTGTCTTTCAGCTTTAAATATGTTTGAAAAGAAATAAGGCAGAGATAACCTACTCCCCCTGATTCCACCAGACAGATATTGCTTTGGAGTTTTACTATCTTTCCCTTGACAAAACCAATCATATCAAGAGGACTTTTTTAAAAAATTTGGGTTTATAATTACAGACCTCTTTGCCTTTGCCTTTTCCTTTAATATGTCAGTATAAAGAACTGAAATATTTTGCCTAAGGGAATTCAAAATTTCGCCCTTTTTTGCTTCAAAATCAGCTTTGTTAAATTCTACCTTTGATTTTATTTTAAAGATAGCCCACCCACTCTGTCCTTCAAGGGGTTCTGTTTGCTGTCCTACAGAATAGGAAAAAAGTTTTTCAAAAAGGTCCTTTTTGCTCCCCAGATTTGGTATCTGGGAAAGGTATCTGATGGTCTGGTCTTTTGAAACAGTAAGGTTTAAAACCTTTGCAATCTCTTCCAGGTCTTTTCCTTTTAAGGAATTTATCCTTTCCTCAGTGAGTTTTTTTGCTTTTTCTTCTTTTAATTTCTTTTCCACCTGGGCTTTCACATCTTCAAAGGGAGCAATCCCCTGCTCTTTTATCTCTTCCAGAAAGGCAATTACATAACCCCTGTTTGTCTTAACTGGTGGAGAAATCCCACCTTTTTTAAGTGCAAATACAGCATTATTTAATTCTGGAACCCTTCCAATTCCCTGTATAAAATCCTGAAGACCAAAGGGGTTTGCCGTATTAAAACTACAACTGGGTTCAGTTTCGGTATATTTTTGAAAATCCTGTGCTTTTTTTGGATTTTCTTCTAAAATTCTTTTATATAAACTTTTTGCCTTATTTAATGCCTCCAGTTCTGCCTTTTCTTGAAGGAGTTTTGCATTTATCTCCATCCTGACCTCTTCAAGGGGTTTTGTCCCGCCTTCTCTTCTGTCTAATACCTGAACAATGTGATAGCCAAAATT
>JBBFMJ010000195.1:0-4073 GCA_037478515.1 Thermoanaerobaculia bacterium | reverse complement strand
CCTGTGTATTGCCCTTCCTGTTAAGGAAAATTTATCTGCTGCATTTTTAAGAAGGTTTTTGCCTTCTTTATCCAGACAGACAAATTCTTCCAGGTGTTTTGGACCCATCTCTCCATTTGCTTTAAGGGTTGTTCCTTTAAACCTTTCTTGTTGTATTTCTCTTGCCTTTTTAATCCTTTCCCTTATAGTTTTTGAACACTCCCCTTTTTCTTTTGTATCCATTTCTTCAAAGGACATAGCAGGCACCTCAACCATCATATCCATCCTGTCCAGAAGGGGTCCTGAAATTTTTCCCTGATAATGTTGGATTTGATTTGGGGTGCATTTGCATTCCTTTTTTGGATGTCCATAAAAACCACAGGGACAGGGATTTGTGGCTGCCACCAGTAAAAATTTTGATGGAAAGGTTATGCTCTGGTTTACTCTTGAAATATTTATTATCCCTTCCTCCAGGGGTTGCCTTAAGGTTTCCAGCACATCTCTATGAAATTCTGTAAGTTCATCTAAAAAAAGGACTCCATTGTGTGCCAGACTGATTTCCCCGGGCTGGACTACTGTTCCACCTCCCACCATGGCAGCATAAGAAATTGTATGATGGGGTGCCCTGAAGGGCCTCTGGAGAATAATCTTTTTTTCTTCCGTGAGCAATCCAGCAACTGAATGGATTTTTGTGGTCTCAATTATTTCTTCAAAAGAAAAGGGTGGAAGAATTGTGGGAATTCTTTTAGCCAGCAAACTTTTACCAGTTCCTGGTGGTCCAATCATTAAAACATGGTGAAAGCCTGCTGCTGCTATTTCCAGAACCCTTTTTGCTTGGCTTTGCCCTTTTACATCAGAAAAGTCCTCTTCAAAGTTTTCTTTAATTTCTTCTGGGATTTCTCTGAAAGGATAGGGCTCAATTTTTAATTTGCCTGCCAGAAATTCTGCTGCCTCTTTTAAACTTTTTATAGGATAAATTTCAATTCCCCTTACCAGAGAAACCTCTTCCTTGTTTTGTTCTGGTATAAGGAGGGTTTCAATGTTGTTTTCTTTTGCAAGAAGTCCTATAGAAAGGGCTCCTTTTATGGGTCTTAAGGAGCCATCCAGAGAGAGCTCTCCTGCAATAAGCATCTTTTTTCCCAATTTCATCTGGAGCTGTTTTGAAGCAGAGAGAATGCACAGGGCAATGGGAAGGTCCAAAAGAGTTCCTTCTTTTTTCAAATCTGCAGGAGCCAGGTTTACTGTTATTGGAGATTCTGGAAAGAAAAAACCAGAATTTATTATGGCACTCTTTACCCTTTCTTTACTTTCTTTGACAGAAGCATCTGGAAGCCCAACAGTTACAAAACCCCTCATACCCTTCTGGATATGCACTTCCACTTCAATTTCCTTTGCTTCAAGACCAAAAATTGTGGCAGATAGATTTTTAGATATCACTATTCAATAAGCAAAACTGTACCTGGCTTTATATTTTGAGTTTTTAAGCCATTGAGCTCCATTATTTTTTCCACTGTGGTGGAAAACTTTCTGGCTATCTCTGCGAGGGTGTCCCCCTTTTTTGCTTTATAGGATTTGGTTTCTGCAACATACCCACCAGGAACCTTTAATTTTTGACCTGGATGAATTAAAGATCTCTTACTGAGGCCATTTATTTCCAGGAGTTTTTCCAGAGGAACTCCATATTTTTTTGCAATGGAAAAGGGATTTTCACCTTTTTTTACTATATGATAACCCTCAAAAGTATCCTCTGGTATAAAGATTTTTTCTCCTTCTTTTAAGGTTTCATTTATATTTCTTCTGTTTACTCTTGCAATCAATTCAGCTTTTACCTTATATTTTAGTTCCAGGTCTTTTAAGGTTTCATTTTCTTTTGCTATATGATATGGCAACTTTGAAAGAAAAGTTTCCTCCAATTCTCCTGGAATTTTTAGGTTGTAACCATAGGGAGGTGTATAGTAGCTTTTTAGTTCTGGATTTATTTGTCTGATGGTTTCTATGTCAATATCAGAATCCTTCAGTACTTTTTTTAAGTTTATGGAATGGGGAATAAATATTTCTTTGTAAAAAGGCTTTTCTTTTTCTTCAAAATAAAAATTGTATTTTAAGGGATCCTTCCCTATTTCTATTGAAGCAAGTACCGAAGGGACAAAATTTCTGGTTTCTTTTGGAAGACATTTTCTTATTTCCCAGAAATCCTGAGATTTACACCTTTTTTGTGCTTTTAGAACATTTCCTGCCCCGCAGTTATATGAAGCAATGGTCAGCAAAAGATCTCCTTCAAAAATTTCCAGAGAGTTTTTTAGATACTTTGCAGCAGCTTTTGTTGCCTTAATATAATCAGCCCTTTCATCTATGAAAGAATCAATTTTTAATCCATAAAGTTTTGCTGTGGAACCTATGAACTGCCATACCCCATAAGCACCCCTGCGGGATTTTGCCTTGGGGTTGAAAAGGGATTCTGTCAGGGTCATATATATAAGTTCAGTGGGGACCTTTTCCTCCTGAAATATCTTTTCCATCTCTTTTTTATAATAAGAAAACCTTTCCAGAGCCCCTTGATATTTTTCATAATACTTTTCTGTATAATATTTAATGGCTTCCTCCACTGCTGGATGGGGTGGGAGGGCTTCAGTTTCAGGGATCTGTGGGGCAATTTCCACTTCTTCTTCCACATCCAGAATGGGTTCAATAACCTCTATCTGGATTTCTTCTTCCTGGATTTCAGGAAGTGGATTTTCCTCTATTTCAGGTTGAACCACTACCTTATTTTCTTCTACCTTAACCGTCTCCTTTTTTGCTGTATGACAGGAAATAAAAAAAATTATTATTAAAGGTATGATTAGCTTCTTCATTTTCCCTGAAGGTCAATTTTTAAATTGAGGAGCAGCTGTTTTATCAGCCTGACATCCTTTAAAGGAATCACCATATTTTTCAAAGTTATAATCTCTTTATTGTTGGAATCAAAGAGTTGAAGGGTTATGTGAACTTCAGAGGAATTCTGAAGCTTCGATTTTTCCAGGGGAAGTTCAAAATTTTTATGGATTTCTTTCCTTTGATCTGCTGAAGAAAGCAAGAGTTCATCTAATTCTTTTATACTTTCTTTTTTCTTTGGTTTTGAGGGCAGGGGTTCCAAGGTAGATTGTCTTCTGAGTTTTTCCAGTTCCCCCAGCACATCTATGCTGGATTTTACCCTTACATGTCTTACTTCCATAGTGGGTTGGGGATGGGAATTGGAAATGGTTCCAAATTCCACCTTTACTTCCTTTTCTTCTTTTTCCACTTTTGGTGGTGGAACTACCTTTAAGGGAGTTGTGGGTTTTGCAGATGCCGATGGCTTTGGAGGAGCTACCTGGCTTGGTTGGGGTGAGGGTGGGGGAATCATCCTGGTTTCAGCAGGTTGAGGTTTTTTTTCTTCCCTCACAGTAAATTTAGATTCTGTAACTACTTTCTTTTGAGCTGCCTGTTCTTCTGTAAGTTTTTTCCTCAAATGTTTCAAGGTGCTTTTGGAGATTTCCTTTAAGGTTTCAAAGACCCCTTTCCCTTGGGTCGCTACGGCTTCTATGTAAGGGTATCCATTTTTATTCAACAATGCATTTAATTCATCCACAGTCATTAAGTTGGGCAGATCTCTTTTGTTATATTGAAAAACCAGAGGAATATCTTCCAATCTGAGCCCCAGTTCCTTTAAATTTTCTTTAAGGTTATTAAAACTTTCCACATTGGCATCTGCCATTGCTTTTTGGGAATCTGCAACAAAGACAATCCCATCCACCCCTTTTAAAACCAGTTTCCTCGTGGTATTGTAAAATACCTGTCCAGGAACAGTATAAAGCTGGATCTTTGTCTTGTATTCTCCAATAGTCCCCACTTCCAGAGGTAAAAGGTCAAAGAAGAGGGTTCTATCGGCTTCTGTTTCCAGAGATACCATTTCCCCTCTGGTTTCAGGGCTTGTTTTTTGATATATATGTTGCAAATTTGTAGTTTTACCACAAAGACCGGGTCCGTAATAAACAATCTTGACAGTCATCTGCTTGGTGGCTAAATTTAAAAACACCATATCCAAAGATAATTTAACATTTTTTTATGCTTATTGT
>JBBFMJ010000194.1:0-4095 GCA_037478515.1 Thermoanaerobaculia bacterium | reverse complement strand
CCTCAATGCTTGAGGAAGAAAAAGGCGAAGGGAAAAAATTTCCTCTCTGGATTATTGGGGCAGGTGCTGCTGTTTTACTCATTATAATTGGTATACTTTTTATTTCCACAGGTAAAAAGAAACCTGAACCCTCAACTCCTCCAGTAGCCGAACAAACCCAGGCAGAACCCTCCACCACAACAGAAACTATCCCTGCCCCAGCAGTGGAAACCCCAAAACAGGAAGTTGTAAAACCACAGGAAACAAAAAAGCAGGAAGAAAAACAACCCACAGTTGAAGAAAAAAAACAAGAAGAAAAACCAAAACCCGCTGAAGAAAAACCCAAAGAGACGCAACCTTTAAAAGTAGAAACTCCTCCTGTTCAGGAAACCATTCCTGAGAAAAAGGAACCTGTGGAAGAGGTCAAAAAACCAGAGCCAGTGGTGGAAACCCCACCTCCTCCTCCTGCTCCAGCAGTGGAAGAAAAAAAGGAACCAGAAAAGAAAGAGACACCCCCAGAAAAAAAGGTAACCTATAAGACAGGGGATCTTGTTCAGCCTGGGACACCTGGCTTGATTCCTCCAAAAAAAATCTCTGACGTGGCCCCCGTCTATCCACCCATTGCAAAAATGCAAAAAATAAAGGGAAATGTAGATGTGAGAGTGCTGGTGGATGAGAAAGGAAATGTAATTGAAGCAGCAGCCATATCAGGTAATCCCATATTTAAGACAGAAGCAGAAAATGCAGCAAGAAAGACAAAATTTAACCCTGCAGAAATAGATGGCGTAAAAGTAAAGTGTTATTATACATTAACTTTCAAATTTCAGTAAGGAGGTCAATTTATGACATTAAGTGAAGACAAACGCAGGTATTACCAGAGTATTTTGGAAAATACCAGAAAAGAGATTGAAGAAGTGGATGCAGAGATTGAGGAAGAACTTGCAAAGGTAAAAGAGAGGCTTGCAGAGCTTCAAAATGCAAAAAAAGCAGCAAAACAGATGTATGCTGCTGCCTGCGCCAGGTTGGGCATACCTAACGACTTAGAAGAAGAAGGCGAAGAAAGCGAATCTTAAGAAACTTTTTCTCATATTTTTTAACCTCTTTGCATTTTCAGGTTTTGGGGAAAGAGTTGTAAGTACAAGCCCAAACCTGACTGAAATTTTAATACAAATGGGATTTAAGGATGAGATAGTGGGGGTATCCCATTTTTGTCCTTTAGAACTTCCCAGAATCGCTGGCATAAAAATAAATTGGGAAGAAGTTCTAAAACTTAAACCTACCTCTGTTTTTATGCTTTCTTCACAAAAAACAGAAAAAGGAATTGAGGTACTGGAAAATTTAAATATTAAATATGGTGTCTATTCTTTTGAATCACTGAAAAACATCCCCTTTTGTGCCCAAGATATGGCAAAAATTTTAGGAAAGGAAAAAATGGGAAGGCAAAGCTTTAATAATTTTATGAAGGGAATAAGCAATCTTCCAAAATTTAAAAAAGCAAGGGTGGTATATGTTTTATGGTGGAAACCCCTCATAATTTCCACCAGTTCCAGTTTTCTGGCAGAGACCTTTTCTTTTATGGGCTTTGAAACCCTTCCAAAGGATGAAAAAAGAGATTTTTTAAAAAAAAATTTTGAAGATTTATTTTTAATTAGACCAGATTATATATTTTTTTCTGATGATGCAGGAACTCCCCCAAAAATAATTTCTCAAAATTTCAAATTGATTCCCCTTCCTTCTGATAAAATAAATAGGCCCAATTTAAAATTCTTTGAATATTTTTATAATTTTAAAGATGAAAAAATATTCCACTAAATTTTTCTTTTTATTTTTTCTGATTTTAATTCTTGTATCTTTAATTGACCTCTTCTTTGGACCTTATCCTGTCCTAAAGGGTCTCATAACAAAGGATGGATACTCCTTGCAAATCCTTTTATACTTTCGCTTGCCTTCCCTGCTTCTGGCTTTTTCCTCTGGGATTCTTTTAAGTTTATCTGGCGCAATCTTTCAATCAATCCTATCAAATCCTCTTGCAGACCCCTATATCCTTGGAATATCAGGAGGGGCTGCTTCCTTTATTTTAATTTCAAACCTTTTTAAAATTCCACAGGAATTTCCCTATTCCTTTTTTGCTGCCTTTTTTGGTGCCTGCTTTAATGGATTTTTAGTCTATTTTCTTTCTTTAAAAAAAGGAAAATTATTAAGCAATCGGCTCTTGATAACAGGTATTATTTTAAATGGTTTTTATTCTGCCATAATTTTATTTTCTATGGCCCTTCTGGATACCCTGGAACTAAATAGATTTATTTACTGGATGATGGGGAGTTTCTCTGAAAGGACACTCAGAGAAAGTATTTTGCTCTTTGCCATAACCCTTTTTCTTTTTATTCCATCAATTTTATTTTACAGGGGTCTGGACCTTTTATCCCTGGGGAATGATGAAGCCTCTTCTACAGGACTTGAAACAGATAATTTTATCCTTTTTTCTTATCTTATGGGTTCCCTTCTCTCTGCCCTTTCTGTTTCCTTTGTAGGTATAATTGGTTTTGTGGGTTTGATTGTCCCAAATTTAGTACGCATTTTTATAGGTTCCCAGCACAGGGTTCTCCTTCCTTCTTCAGCAGTTTTAGGTGCCCTTTTTCTCATTTCATCAGACCTTATAACAAAGTTTAAAATTTTCCAAAATGTGCCCGTGGGTGCCCTTTCTGCCCTCCTTGGAGTGCCTTTCTTTATTTATCTTATGAGGAAAAATGGAACTCCTTAAAGTAAAAAACCTCTATTTTTCTTTTCCTGAAAATAAATTTACTTTAAAAGATATATCCTTTTCTTGTCAGAGGGGCAAAATCTTGGGCTTTGCAGGTCCCAATGGAGCAGGAAAATCCACCCTTATAAAACTCTTATCAGGGCTTGAAAAATTTGAAAGGGGTGAAATTTATTTAAAAGATAAGAAAATTTTTTCTTTAAGACCCCTGGAAAGAGCCAGAATTCTAAGATGGGTAGGACAAATTGAAGAAAGAAAAATACCTTTCAAGGTCTGGGATTATTTAATTTTTGGAACCTTTCCCCATACCTCCTTTTTTGGAAAAATTTCAAAGAAAGAAATCGGGAGGGCAGAAGAACTCCTTGAGGTATTTTCCCTTTCAGGAAAGAGGGAAAGATATGTGGAAGAATTGAGCGGGGGCGAGAGAAAACTTTTGCAGATTTGTTTTGCCCTAATTTCAGAGCCAGAGATCCTTCTTCTGGATGAACCATTTGCCCATCTGGACCCCCTTCACATAAAAACACTCTTTTCTTTGATAAAAAAAGAAAAGGAAAGAGGGGTTTCCTTTATAATTTCAAGCCATGAATACCATATATTAAATTTTATTTCTGATTATTTGCTCCTTCTCTCAGATGGGCAAATGGTATGTTGCGATGAAAAATCAAATATCCCTCCTTCCCTCTGGGAAAAGACCTTCAAGGTTCCTTTCAAAAAAATTTCCGATGAAAACAGTTTAATCCCTGATATATTTTAAATGCCCTATTGAAATTTTTCCTATTTAAAATTTTTTCAATTGGCATAGGCAAATTTTTAAAATATCCTTTAATTCGCTTTAAATTTTTAATAATTCCTGTAATTTTTGACTTCTTTCGCTTTTTAAAATATTTTGATGTCTGACTTTATTTTTTTCACATATTTTTTCATCAATTTTTTAATATTTATTTTAAATAATAAACCAAGCTTTTGAAATTAAAAAGGAAATTGTTTACAAAAAAACCATAAAAAAGGGCATATTGTTTTATTATTCTTTTTTTCATTTAACATATTTTCAAGTGTGGAGGAGAGGGTAATTCAAAATTTAAAAGAGATGTTTATAATGGATGATGGGATTTTGCCTGATGTAAAGACAATTAGGGAATTTTCAGATTTGGCAGTTGAAAGGGGATACATAGAAGAAGGGGTAGTTAGTAGTTGGCATTTGGCATTTGGGGAAGAATTTGTAGGGGTTGAGTAAGGGGCTTGTGCCAAAAGTTGATTTATAAGCCAAAATAAATTGACAAGCTAAGAATATATTGTATAATAAATAGAAATATTTAAAGGAGAGAGAACATGGCTCATATAGAAGGTAAGCCGAGGAA
>JBBFMJ010000193.1:0-4122 GCA_037478515.1 Thermoanaerobaculia bacterium | reverse complement strand
GTGGCATCTGAAGAAACTGCTTCTTCAATTCTTGAAATGAGTGCCTCAATTGAAGAATCTGCTGTTTTTGCAAAAAATTTAAATGATTTTGTCCAGGAAACTATAAGGGTTATTGAAGAAAACGAGAAGGCACTGAAAAATTTATCTTCCATGCTTGAAGAAATCTCTTCCTCTGCAGTGGAGACCTCCTCTTCTATGATAGAGATGAACGCCACCATATCAGAAGTGGAAAAAAGAGCAATTGCTTCTTCAAAATTAGCCCATGAAACCCTTGATTCTGCAATAAAGGGACAGGAAGCAGTACAACTTTCAGTGGAATCAGTAAATGAAATGGAAAATGTGATAAGGGAAACTTTAAATACCATTAAAGAACTGGGTATTTCTTCAAAGGAAATAGGGGAAATTGTAAGGGTCATTGAACAGATAACTTCCCAAACAAACCTCTTGGCACTCAATGCTGCAATTATTGCAGCCCAGGCAAAGGAAAAGGGGAAGGGTTTTGCAGTGGTTGCAGATGAAATAAGGGATTTATCAGAAAGGACCTATTCTTCAACGGGAGAGATTTCAAAACTTATTACCAATGTTCAAAAAAGGGTTGAAAGTGCTATGGAGGCAATGCAAAAAGTGACAGAAAAGGTTCAAACCACTGTTTCGAAATCTATGGAAGCCCAAAATGCTTTGGATATTATATTTAAATATATTGAAAAATTTGCCAGCAGTATGGATGAAATAGCCCGCTCCACTCAGGAACAAGCAAAGGGTTCAGAGCAGGTAACCCTGGCGATGGAAAATATAACCAATATGATTCAAAATATGGCAAGGGAAATGGATGAGGTTTCAAAATTATCAACACAAACTACATCAAAGTCCCTCCATATGAAGGATTCATCAAAACAGATATTAAAGTCCCTTGATGAGCAACTTCAGGGTTCTAAGGCAATTTCAAAGGCAGTGGAAGAGATACAAAAATCCATAAATGGTTTGATACAAGTCTCAAAACAATTGAAGGCAAGCACATATAAAATCCTGGATGGAATAGATATTTTGCATAAGGTTAATATGGAGACATCTGCATCTGCCCAGATCCTCTCATCCACAGCTGAAAAATTGGATTCAGAGTCCCTTACTATGAAAAATAGGATTTCTACTTATAAGCTTCCAGAACCCATAAAGGGTGGCAGAGCAGTTATGCATTTAAACTGGAGAGGGGATTATGTTTTTGACCCCATAACTTCTACCTATATTGCTAACAATTACATAATCCATAACATTTTTGATACCCTTTTAACATATGGTTCAGGTCTAAACCTTTTAAATAATCTGGCAGAGGAAGTGGAAATTACAAATTTTGGTAAAACTTATTTGATATATTTAAGGCCTGGAGTGGTTTTTCATAATGGAAAAGCAGTGGAAGCGGAGGATGTGAAATTTTCCTTCTTAAGGATTATACACCCTTCTTCCAATTCCCATGCCAAATGGATTTTTGAAGAAGTGGAAGGGGCACAGGAATTTATGAAAGGGAAAAAGAAAGATGTAGCTGGTTTTGAGGTTCTGGATAAGACAAAAATAAGGATCCATTTAAGACAGCCCCTTTCCTATTTTTCCAGCTTGCTTGCCCTTGGTGAAACTTCCATAATACCCAAAGAATATGCTGAAGATTTTACTGCCTTTGGATTAAATCCACAGGGCACAGGTCCCTTTATAATTGATGAAGTTCAAAAGGGTTCCCACATAAGATTGAAAAAAAATTTAAATTATTATAATCCCTTGCAGCCCAATCTTGATGAGGTTTTTTTTGACATATCAGCCACTACACCTTTAGAAAAGATTAAAAAATTTCAGGAAGATAAACTGGATATCTTAACTGACTTTCCCCTTTCAAAATTTGAAGAATTGAAGAAGGAATGTATCTTTTATGTTCCCGTTCAGTCCCTTAAAACAATATTTTTGGGTATAAATCAGGCGTACGAACCCTTAAGGGATGTGAGAGTTAGAAGGGCATTGAATTATGCCATAAACAGGGAAAGAATAAATAAGGAATTTTTTGGTGGTTTTTATACCCTTGCAAGAGGGATTTTGCCTCCTGGAATTTTAGGACATTCCCTGACTTCTTCTCAGTATGCATATAACCCAGAGGAAGCCAGAAGATTGCTAAAAGATGCTGGCTTTGGTGCTGGGCTTACGCTTTCACTGTGGCATCCTTCTACTGAAAAGATGGAGGATACAATACTTCCCTTTATAATAGAGGATCTTTCAAAGGTAGGAATTGATCTGGATATCAATTTCCTGCCCCCTGAAGAAATCCAGAGGTTGAGAAGGGAAAGAAAGAGGTCAGCCCTTTTTGTAACCCAGTGGCTTGCTGATTTCCCCCATCCCGATAATTTCTTTTCAAATCTTTTTTACTCTAAGAGCGACCTTATGCAGCTCCATTATAGAAATCCAAATTTTGATGAACTTGTGGAAAAGGCAAGGTTTGTGCAGGATAGTTCTTTAAGGGAAGAAATGTACCAGAAGCTGGACAGTATTATAATTGAAGATGCTGCTGTAGTATTTTTGTTCTATTCCAAGGACTTTATATTTTATAAGCCCAGAATCCAGAACCTTATTCCATATCTAAGCCCTCCACCAGTGAGATTTAAGGAAATCTGGGTGGAAGATTAAAAAATGGAAAGGATAAAAATATCCACTAGAAGAAGAAAGGAGCTGGTAGACCTGAATTCCTTTATAAATAAATTTTTAAAGGAAAAAGGTTATAAGGATGGGGCGCTTATAATATACAATCCCCATACCACTGCAGGGCTTACCATAAATGAAGGAGCAGACCCCGATGTGGCAGAAGACATAATAGGAACCCTTTCCCAGAAAATTCCCCATAATTTAAATTACAAACACAGGGAAGGAAATGCTGATGCCCATATACAGAGCGTCCTGGTGGGACAGAGTTTAACGGTGATTGTTGAAGAAGGAAACATGAAAGTGGGAACCTGGCAACATATTTTCTTCTGTGAATTTGATGGTCCCAGAGAAAGAGAGGTCTGGATAAAATTTATCCCAAACCCATAAGATTTTTAAATTAGAATGAAGAATTTTCAAAGATAAAATTCTTTTTTAGAGTTGAATTTCTTTAAAGTTTACATCTAAAACAAATATTTTGCTTAATTTATTAGTTCAATATTTTCCAGAACCCCAAAAATTTTTATTTCTCTAGCAAAAGTATTTAGAGGGGATTTGTCATGCATAAAAAATTACAGAATAACCTACTCGCTTTAAATTAGAAATAATTTCATTGCTCAGATTATTAAAGTCCTTATCCAAAAAAACATAAATTTCTATGTTGAATCTAAAGCTCGTATAATATGAAGGGGAAAATTGCCCATATCTTTTTCCTATTTCGTAATCTAAAGGTTTAAGCTTGATATATAATACCTTATTTGCCTTGTTTAGAGATATATTTGATTTAATTTTGTAATATTCTCTTGGCATTTTTGGTTCAGGGGATAATATTTTTGAAAAAGCACTTGGTTTTCCATGGTATAATCTGAAAAATTTAATTTTTCAAATATCCATTCTCTATCCTCATTTTTTTTAAAATCACAAACTCTTGATTTTTTTTCACCTTTATAGACGAAGATAGAATAATAATCTTTTATAAATTCTTTGATATCTTTAAAATCTGTTTCAGAGGTAATGTTGATTAAACTTGAAATAAAAAATAAAACTAAAATTATTTCTTTCATTTCGTATCCTTGTTATCTTATTCTATACCTATGGGAATACAAACCCAATAAATATGTCCCTCTAAGGAAATCCTTTTTTGCCATTTGCAATTTATATTATCCTCATTGAAAGCCCTGAAGTTTCCTGTATCCTTAAAATTTGTATCAAAGCTAGCATTGTCATTTGCATTTCCATCATCGCATTGTTCCCCTGATTCTTTTTTCCATTCCCAATGTAAGATTTGCATCGGAAAAGCTTGTTGCGAGCGGAAGCGTGGCAATCACATCCCCGTGGCCGTTGAGGAAGTAGAAGTAGTCATTCGTGGAGCGTGAAGCGTGAAGCGTGAAGGGTGAAACGTGAAGCGTGAAACGTGAAACGTGAAAGGTAATTGACCTTCTAATCTAC
>JBBFMJ010000192.1:0-4149 GCA_037478515.1 Thermoanaerobaculia bacterium | reverse complement strand
TCCACTGGAACTGCTATTCCCACCTGAACTGCCTTTTTCAGATTTTCATATGCCCTTTGATGGTCCTGCTCACTGGAATAAAGGGATGCCAGTTCAAAGTATCCAAGCCCGAAGGAAGGATTTACTTCCACTGCCCTCTGATAGTTTAATTTTGCCAGTTCTCTTTTTCCCTGAAATTTATAGGAATTTGCGAGATTGTAATAATATGTAAAACTTTCTTCTTTTAATTCCTTTTTTTCTTCTGCTCCTGAAATATATCCCAGTGCCTTAAGTTCTTTGAGCCGCTCTTCCACTTCTTCTATGGATTGTTTTAATCCAATTTCAGGCCTTTCCTTTCCTGCTTCATAGGTTTTTATATATTCAATCTTTCTTTTTTTTATAATCTCTGATAGGGCATCTTTTAAGACCTTCCCTTCCATATCTTCTGGAACTGGAAGCCCTTGCAAATAGAGAAGGGTTGGTGCAATATCTTTAATTGAAACCATTTCTCCCTTTCCCTTTTTTACATCTTTTCCAGAAATAATATAAACCCCTGTCTTTCTGTGCCACTGGGGTGCCCCTAAAACCATATCCTCGGGATTGGACTTAGGCCTTCCTGCCCCTGTTTGGAAACCATGGTCTGAGGCAATAAAAATGATTGAATTTTCTGGAATCAATTTTAAATATTCTCCAATTAAACCATCTATAAAAATATAGAAATTTGTGAGACCTTCGCTGTATTTTTTAAAGTCCTCTTCCTTGACCCAATCCATTTTAGGTGGCAGAAACTGGGCAAAGCGATGGGCTGCTGTATCTGTTCCTTCAAAATAAGGGGCAATTAAGGAAAAATTAATTTTTTTAAGAAGTTCTAAGGTAATGCTGTGTATATTTAAAGTTGAAGCCACAATGGCTCTCAAATGGTTTATCCTGTTTTTATGAGGATCTTTTGTTGTTTTGTATTCTTCCCATGCCTTTAAGTATTCTTCCTTATTTATATTTATTATTTTTTTTATTTCTTCATAATTTATATCTTCTGCACTCTTTAATTTTAAATTTAATTCAATGGAGGGGAAGGGAGAAATATACTTTTTGAGTTCAAAGGAGTTTGCACTTATTCCAAAGAGCTGATAACTCAATCCATCTGAAACCAGAATCCCCTTTATCCATTCAGGGGGGTCTGTAACCCACCAGCAAAGAAAAGCAGTTTCTCTTTTTGCTTCACTTAAAATATTCCACAATGCCTTACATTTTCTGCTATTTGAAGTTATGGGGATTTCTTCTCCCTTTTCATTTTTTTGAGTAAATTCCAGGATTTTATGGTTCTGGGGAGATTTTCCAGTGGCAATGGTAGTCCACAAAATTGGGGAAAGCATGGGTTCTTCGGATAAAATTTCCCCGTAAGTCCCATTTTCCATTATCTTTTTAAAGTTAGGGCACCTGCCCTTTTCAATTAAAGGGTTTAAAACATTCCAGTCCAGGGCATCAAGACCTAAAAAAAGTGTAAAAATTGGCTCTTTTTCTTTATCTTTTATCTCCAGATGCCTTTTTTTTGCCTTTTCTATGTCTTCTTCCCCAAACCTTGCATTAAAATCCATAACATCAAAGGGTTTGTTTTTTAAATATAAAATAAATTTTTCTTTGAATTTTTCTTCAGTAAATTCTTCAGGGTAAAGAAAAGTGGAAAAATTAAGGATTAAAAACTTTAAATCGTCCTCCAGCTCCTTTAATTTAAAGATTTCAGGCAAATTCCTTTCAGAAAGTTTATATTTTAAATTTATGGCAGAATTTATTTCATCCCAGCCATTTGTATAAAGTTTATCCTTGAAACTAAAATTAAAAATCCTCTCTTTAAAAGAATAAGTCTTTTTGAAAGGCAAAAAATTTATCCCCTCTCTTAATTTTATAAAACTTTCCCCTTTTTTTATAAATTTTACACTTCCCTTGCCTGTAAATTTTAAAGAAAAAATCAAAAAAATAATTAAAAATACTGAAACAGAAAGAGTAATAATTTTTAAAATTTTATTCAAATTCCAGCTCCTTTATTTTCCTTTTAATTCGTTCTTTATCTTTTGAAAATTTTAAAGCATTATTATAACATTCCAGAGCTTTTTTTGAATTTTTTTCTTTTAAATATAAATCCCCTAATTTTTCCCAGGCAAGGTCAAAGGAAGGGTCAATTTGCAGGGCTTTTTTTAGAATCTCTTTCCCTTCTTCAATTTTTAAAATATCTGATATTTCAATATAAGGGGGCAGAAACCCAGGCATTTCACTCATTGCTTCCATATAAAATTTTTTTGCTTTTTCTTTATCTTTATTTTTATAGATATTACCCAAAATATAATAAAGCGGAGCACTTTTTTTATCCTTTAAATATTTTAAAATTGTTTCTTCTGCTTCTCTTTCTTTTTTTATTTTAATTAAGGCAAGGGATAATTTTATATAAACCTCTGTGGTATTGAATCCTTTTTCTAAGGATTTTTTATAGTAAATTATGGCATCCTCTTCTTTTCCCATTGCTTCCAGAATTGAACCTTTGTAAAATAATGCAATGGAATCCTCCGGTATAATTTTTAAATAACTTTCAATGTTATAAAGTGCCTCTTTAAATTTTCCAATTTTTAAGTAATTCTTTGAAAGCTCAAAGTTAATTTCATAATAAAAGGGAGAATATTTTAATGCTTTTTCATAGTATTTTATGGAATTCTGGAAGTCCTTGTTTTTTTTAAAATAATCCCCTAACAGTTTCAAAACCTCCGGATCATCTGGTGCTTCTTTTTCCAACTCTTTTAAATTTTCATAATTTTCTCCCCCTTCAAGGGCAAGGGTAATTTTATTTATAAAATCCTTTTTTTCAAAGGGTGAAGGAAAACTTTTCCATTTTTCCATAGGTGGTACATCCTTTACAGGTCCTTTCAAGTATCCCAATGAAGTGATTTCTTTATCCATTAAATTTTTTTCAAAAAACCTTGCTGGGCTTCTGGCATCCGTAAATAATTCTTTTATAATTTTATTGTAATCCCTGTTTTCTTTATCAAAATTAAATATATACCAGACCTTTCCATCAGTAATTCCCCTCAAGGGCATAAAGTTGTGGTGAAAAAAACCATAGAAGGTCTCCAGAGGGAGAAAACCCTTTCTTTCACTGAAGATATCAACTCCATCTACCTTATCTTTTTTTTCAATTTTTGAAATTTTTAAAATTGTGGGAAAAATATCTGCAAGGGAGGTCAGACGATTTTTATTTAAGTTTATCCTTTCCCTTTCCGGTGGAAGTATAAGAGTTAAAACCTGCACTGTATTTTTATATAAAAAATATCCATGGGTTAGTTCTTCATTTTCTCCAAGCCCTTCTCCGTGGTCTGATACAATAAAAACCCAGCAATTTTTAATATCTTTATAATTGTTAAATAACCTTTCAATTTGTGTGTCCACAAAAGCAACTTCCCCATCATAAAGGTCTTTAAATTGGCTTCTGAAGGGTTCAGGAGGATTGTAAGGTATATGGGGATCAAAGTAATGGATAAATAAGAAAAAGGGGCTTTTTAAATTTTTTAAATATTTTAAGGCAAGGTCTGTGGTCTTCGAGGCATCTCTTTCAGGGATAGAAGTGGCACCCCCTTTTAATTTTTCCAGGGATATCTCTTCAAAAATGTCAAAACCCTTTGAAATCCCAAAGGATGAGGATAAAATATAAGAACTTACAATTCCTGCTGTTTTATATCCATTTTCTTTTAAAACTTCTGGAATTGTCTTATATTCAGATGAAAGTGCAGAATTTAAATTATCATAGACACCTAAATGGTGTGGATAAATTCCTGTCAAAAGAGTTGAATGGGCTGGAAGGGTAAGGGGTGTGGGGGTAAAGGAGTTTTCAAAATTTATACCCATTTCAGATAATTTTTTTAAGAAAGGAGTGGTGTTTTCCTCATAATTGAAAAGAGAAGTTCTTTTAATATTTAAAGTATCAATGGAAATTAAAATTATATTGAGCTTTTCTGCAATTGAAAGTAATGGATAAAAAAGAATAATAAATAATATTTTTTTCATTTAAAAATTATAATAAAAATTGAATTTCTTCTCAACTTCCTTTTTCCAACTATTTTTAAAATTTTTACAAAAAGTTTAATAAAGAAAGATAATAAAATCAAATCCCTCTTTATCTCCCTTTTC
>JBBFMJ010000191.1:0-4162 GCA_037478515.1 Thermoanaerobaculia bacterium | reverse complement strand
CTTGTGGCTATTTACTACCCTGGAATAGATGTTCAAATGGAAGAGATAAAAAAGGGAAACCCTGAAAATATTTTTGAAAATTCCAGATATCTGGAAGAAAATTTTAAAATAATTAAAGAATCTCTTCAGTTTTTAAAGAATAAAAATTACAAAATCCTTTTTATTTCCTATTCCGGGAGAATGAAAGAGGTATGGGGATGGGGTTTTATTTATCCTGATGAAAGAAAAATTAAAAAATTGGAAGGAGTTTCTGTCTATTCCCTTTCACCCACAATTTTAAAAATCTTAAACCTTCCCCTCTCTAAAAAGTTTTCTCAGAAACCTCTTCCCCTTCCCTTTGAAGCCTTTGAGCCCAAATACATAGAAGATTACCCACCAGCAAGGGGAGAAAAAAACCTCTTTTCACCCCCACCCCTTGAAGAATTAAAATCCTTAGGATATATTCAATAAAAAGCCCTGACTAAATATTTTAAAAGGTATTCAAAAAACTTATAGCAGAATTTATGTCTTCAGATTTTCCATATAAAATTAAAATATCTCCTGCTTTTATTATGAAATCTGCTGGTGGATTGGAAATTATTTCCTCAAATCTTTGAATTGCCAGTATGGTGGCTCCTGTTTTTGCCCTCAAATCAATTTCTTTTAAACTCTTTTGGCTTAGTTTAGAACTCTCTAAAATTTGATACCTTTCAATTTCCACATACTTTAAAAAATCTTTCCCTGTTTCCAGGGACTTTTTGGGCAAACTTAAATTTCTTAATGACTGGTAACTCCCCTCCCTTATCTTTTCTGCATAGTTTAAAATTAAATTTATTGGAACCCCAAATCTATCCAGCACTCTGGAAAAAATTTCAATGGAGGTTTCAAACTCTTCAGGGATTACCTCATCAGCCCCTAAACCTTTTAAGGTTTCCACCTCAAGAACATATCTGGTTCTTACAATAATATAGACATCTGGATTTTCTTCCTTGGCAATGGATACAATTCTTCTTATGGCAATGGGATCTGAAATTACCACCACCAGAAGTTTTGCATTCTTTATACCCAAATTAAGTAAAACTTCTTTGGAAGAGCCATCTCCATAAAAAATTGGCTCTCCTTTTTTTAATTCCTGCTGAACAGTATCAATATTCAGTTCCAATACCACATAGGGTATCTTTGCTTCCTTCAATACAAAGGCAAGGTTTCTTCCATTTAATCCAAAACCAATTATAATTATATGATCCTTTAATCTTGGATAAACTACACTTTCCCTTTCTCTATGATATTTTAATCTCTTTTTTATAAAAGGGATTGATATAATTTTATTTGAAATTTCATTATAATATTTAAAGATAAAGGGAGCCAGAAAGATTGTCATAACAGAGGAAATTACAAAAACCTGATAAAAATTACTATCAATTAAATTTAATTTCAGTCCCTGATGGGCAATGATAAAAGAAAATTCCCCTATGGGGAAAATGCCAAATCCTACCTGTAGAGAATATTTCAAAGGGGTTCCTGAAAGAAGTCCTGCTAGGGATCCTGTAAAAAATTTAATAATGAAAATTATTAAAGTTATTAAAAGGATTTTAAAAATATTTTCCTTAAAATAAACAAAATTCAGAAGTGCACCCACTGAAACAAAGAAGATACCTAAAAAACTTTCCTTAAAAGGCAGAATATCAGACATTGCTTGATGGGCAAACTCTGACTGGGCAACCACAAGCCCTGCGATGAAGGCACCCAGTGCAACTGATAAGCCAGAAAGATAGGTCAAATAAGCAACAGCAAGACAAAAAGAAAGAATGCTTAAAATAAAAATTTCCCTTTGCTTTGTCTTGGCAATTTCAAAAAATATTTTTGGAAATATATTTTTAAGAGCATAAAACAAAGTAAAAACAAAACAAAAACCAATTAAAATCTTTAAAAAGAATAGTTTAAAATTTAATTTTTCCCCCGTAAAAAAGGGCAAAACAAACATTATGGGAATTGCCATTAAATCCTGAAAGAGAGAAATAGCAGCCATAACTTTACCTTGAGGAGTGTCCATCTCCCCTCTGTCCAGCAAAATTTTAAAAATTACTGCTGTGGAACTTAAAGTTATAAGAAAACCAGCAATGACCCCTTCTTGAAACTTTACTTCAAATAGAACAGAAAGGAGCAAAATAAAGGAGAAGGTTAAAAAAAATTGAGAAGTCCCACTTATTATGAATTTTTTTCTTAAAGAGATCACCATTTCCTTTGAAAACTCAATCCCCACAGCAAAAAGGAGCAAAATGATACCAATATCTGCAACTTTTTTAATTGTCTCCATATCCTTTAAAATTTTCAACCCATAGGGTCCTAAAATAAAGCCAGACAAAAGAAAGCCCAGAAGGGAAGGGATTTTAAATTTGTTTAAAATAAAAATAAATAAAGTGGAAAAGATAAAAATTATGCTTAATAATTTAAGAATTTCCATCTATTTTTCTTCTTTCAAATGCACCACTCTCTGGGGGAAGGGTATTTCAATATTTTCTTCCTTTAATCTTTTAAATATCCTTTTTCTAACTTCACTTTGGACTAAATATTGCTTTTCAAACTCCTCCACATAGATAAAAATTGTAAAATTTAATGAATTTTCACCAAAACCAGGATTAAACCTTACCACTGGCTCCTTTTCTTTAAAGATGCCTTCAATCTCTTCCTTTGCCTTTTCCAGTTCTTCCTTTAAGACCCTTTCAACTTTTTCTATATCAGAAGAATAGGATACATTTACAGGAATTGAAACTACCATGGGTTTTTCTGGCATACTAAAGTTTACCACAATACTTTGGGCTAAATTTCTGTTGGGAATAACTACTAAATTATTTGAAACAGTCCTTATTCTTGTAGTCCTCCAGGTTATATCTTCCACCACCCCTTCCTGCCCTCCTTCCAACCTTATCAAGTCCCCAATTTTAATTGTCTTTTCCACAAGGATATGTATCCCTGCAAAAAGGTTTGACAATGTATCTTGCAAAGCAAGGGCAACGGCAAGCCCCCCTACACCTAAGGCAGTTATCATAGGTGTAATGGAAATACCTATTAAATTTAAAATAATTAAGAATCCAATTAAATAAATTGTAAACTTCAAAATTCCATAAAAAAGCCCTGAGGTGGGAAGGGAAATTTTAGTTTCTTCAATATAATTTTTGAGTATCCTTGTTAAAAGGTTTGCAATGGAAATTGTCACAGAAACTATTATTATTATCTGTATTATCTTACTTAAATAAAAACCATATTTTTGAGGGATATTTGAAGTGGAAATTCCAATGTGAATGGCTAAGGCAAAGCACCATAAAACTGAAGGCTTTTTAAAGGAATCTATGATAATATCGTCTATTTTTGTTTCTGTCTTTTCAGCCCATCTCTGGAGTAATTTAAAAAGAAAAATCCTCACTAAAATTAAAATTATAAAAGAAAAAAGACCAAAAATTGTAGGCAGTATCCATTCTTTTAATTCAAGGCCCATTTTAAATCCTCCATTATATATTTTTTTTCAAATTTTAAATCCTTTATACTTCTATCAATTAGGTCTTTAAATTTTAAGAACTCCTCCATTTTATCTTTTGGTATCTCTTTACCCTCTGGTATTTTTATCTTGAAGGGATTTACAGCCCTCTTACCTGCTTTAAGCTCATAATGAAGGTGTGCTCCTGTGGCAAGCCCTGAAGAACCCACATAGCCAATTATATCCCCTTGCTTTATCTTTACCCCTTCCCTGATACCCTTTCCAAATTTTGAAAGATGCCCGTAATAGCTTTCCCATCCATTGCTATGCTTTATAACCACCAAATTTCCATACTGCCCTTTGAAACCAGCAAATTCCACTTTACCATCTCCAACGGAAGAGACAGGGGTTCCGGCTGGTGCTACAAAATCAATTCCATAATGGGGTCTATAAATTTTTAATATGGGATGGTATCTGGAATAAGAAAAACTGGAGCTAATCCTTTTAAAATTTAAAGGTGTTTTCAGAAATGCCCTTAATTTATTTTTACCCCTTTCATCAAAATATCCATCCTCCTTTTCAAAATAATATGCCTTATGAAAATTCCCATTATTGAAAAATTCAGAATATAAAATTTTCCCGTATCTTTTAAATTTTCCATCGAGGTAGAGCCCTTCTACAAGGACTTTAAACCAGTCCCCTTTTTGA
>JBBFMJ010000190.1:0-4168 GCA_037478515.1 Thermoanaerobaculia bacterium | reverse complement strand
ATAACATCCCCAACCAGATAAACATATTTTTCATTTATATCCAAAATTTTTTTTCTTGAATTTTTAGAAATCCCTTCCCTTTTTAAATTTTCCACTGCTGTTTTTGTGGGACAAAAAAGAAAGGTTGAAATGTGATATGTTAAGACCCTGTTTACTTCTTCTGGCATATCCATTCTGAAACTTCTAAGCCCTGCTTCAATATGTGCCACAGGAATTTTCAATTTAACAGAAGCCAAAGCACCTGCAATAGTTGAATTTGTATCTCCATATACAAAAACAATATCTGGTCTTTCTTTCTTTAATACCTTTTCAATTTCAATTATCATCTTTCCTGTTTGCTCTCCCTGCTCTCCACTTCCAATCCCCAAATGATAATCTGGTTCTGGAAGTTCCAGTTCTTCAAAGAAAATTTTAGACATCTCATAATCATAATGCTGCCCTGTATGCACTAAAATTTCCTTTATTAGAGGAAAATTTTCTATCTGTCTGTTTATAGGAAATTCTTTTATAAACTGTGGTCTTGCACCAACTATGGATAAAATTTTAATCATATCTTCAGATTTCCTTATTTATTGCTTTTTTAAAAATTTTTATCAAAAGAAAAATATTTCTTAAATTTTATACAGCTCCGCCTTTGTGGATTACATACACTTGTCCTCTAATAATCCACTTAATTTATTATTTTAGCATATTTTTCTGAAAAAATCTACAGTTTTTAATATTCCTACCCTGAATTGGTTATTTATTTCCCATCCATAATTTTTCAATTTACTTGCATCCAAAACATTTCTTTCCAGATCCCCTACCCTTTTTCCTTCAAATATTATTTTCCCTTCCCATCCTAAATTTCTTTTTATTTCTTCATAAACTTCAATGGTGTGCCTTCCTATCCCTGTTCCCACATTATAAATTCCCTGAGGCATTTTCTCTGAAATAAGGCAGGCATTTACCACATCCTCCACATAAATATAATCCCTTATGCACCCTTTATCACCTTTCTTTTTCATTGCAAAGAGTTTTACAGGTTTTTTTTGAAGCAAATTATTGCAAAAAATTGCCACAACCCCTGCTTCTCCATATGGATCCTGCCTTGGTCCATAAACATTTGAAAACCTTAAAATTACATACTTTATTTTATCCTTTGCCAAAATTTTCAGATAATTTTCAAAGGCAAGTTTTGAAAGTCCATAAATGCTTTCTGGCTTTGTATCCCAATCTTCTCTTGCCTTTTTACCTTCTGGGACTTCTCCATAAATTGCCCCACCCGTTGATGAAAAAATAAACCTTTTTGCCCCTCCTTCAATTGCTCCTTCTAAAACATTTAGACCCCCCAAAACATTTACTTCTACATCAAGAGAGGGATTTTTCATAGAAAAACTTACAGATGCCTGGGCAGCAAGATGATAAACTATTTCAGGTTTAATCTTTTTAAAAATTTTTAAAATTTCCTTTCTATTTCTTATATCTTCAATAATCAGCTTTGCCTTTTTATTAACATTTTCTTTTTTTCCCGTTGAAAGATTATCTACTATAAATACTTTAAAACCTTTATCTATTAAAGCATCTACAAGATGGGAACCAATAAAGCCAGCACCACCTGTAACAAGAATTCTCATATTCAAATATCTTTATATTTTAAAAGCATTTCTTCAATTACCTTTAAGAGATTTTCAAGATCATTCTTTATAATATTCCATACAATATGACAATCAACCCCAAAATATTCGTGAATTAATAAATTTCTAAAATCAATAATATCCTGCCATTCAATCTCTGGATAATCACTTAAAATTTCTTTTGGAATTTTTTTTGTTGCCTCTCCTATTACTTCAAATTCCCTTAAAACAGCTGAGTAAGTTTTTCTATCTTTGCAAAATTCTTCAAAATTTATATTTTTTACAAAATCTAAAATAGCATAGCCGGAGCTTAATATATCCTCAAGATATGCTTTCAATTTTCTTTCAAACATAAATTAAATCTTGTAAAACATACTTCTTTATAGAAGATTTTATAGAACTTTCGGTAGCTAAATCAACTTTAATACTTAACTGTTTTTCTAAAAATCTTTTTAAATTTAAAAAATTATGTATATTCTTTTTCCCATCTTCAAAATCCACTACAATGTCAAGATCGCTTACTTGGTTTTGTTCATTCCTTGAATAGCTTCCAAAAATTCCTATTTTTACAACACCAAATTCTTTATAAAGATATTCCCTCTTTTCTTTAAGAAATTCAATTATTTCTTCTTTTGTCATGCTATCTCATCCTTAAAATATTTTAGGTCATATTTTACCATATCCTCTATGAGTTCCTCAAATTTTTTTGTATAATTCCAGCCAAGTTTCTTTTTTGCTTTCTCAGGGTTTCCTATGAGCAAATCCACCTCTGCTGGTCTAAAAAGTTTTTCATCTATTTCCACCCACTCCTGCCATTTCAAACCAACAATATCAAAGGCAATTTCACAAAATTCCCGAACAGAATGGGTTTCACCTGTGGCAATTAAAAAATCTTCAGGTTCTTTTTGCTGCAACATTTTATTCATTACTTTTACATATTCTCTGGCATCCCCCCAATCCCTCTTTGCTTCCAGATTTCCTAATTTTAATTTTTTTTCAAGCCCCAATTTAATTTTTGCAACCCCTGAGGAAATCTTCCTGGTCACAAATTCAAAACCCCTTCTTGGAGATTCATGGTTATATAAAATCCCAGTTACTGCAAATAAATTATATGCCTCCCTATAATTTTGAACTAAATGAAAGCCTGCAACCTTTGATATTCCATATGGGGACCTTGGATGAAAAGGAGTCTTTTCAGTCTGCGGAACTTCTTCAACTCTTCCAAACATCTCTGATGAGCCAGCAAAATAAACTCTGCAACTTGGACATAGCTCTTTTACTGCTGATAAAATATAACTTGTCCCTAAAATGTTTATTTGAAGGGTTGAAAATTCATCTTCAAAAGACCAGGAGACAAAACTTTGAGCCGCCAGATGATAGCATTCATCAGGCATAACATCTTTTACTGCTTTAAATATGGAACCATAATTTTCAAGGGAAGCAGGTATAAGTTTTACTTTATCTAAAATGTTTAAAATCCTCCAATATCTATGTTTTTCGTTTTCAGAGGCAACCCTTCTTACAATCCCATATACTTCATAACCTAAAGATAATAGATATTCTGCAAGGTATGAACCATCTTGTCCTGTTATTCCAGTTATCAATGCTTTTTTCATATTTGAATTTTTTCTTTTAAGTTTTTTAAAGCATTTTCAAAAGCTTTAATATAAACATTTTTTATTCTTTCAAAAATTTGCAAAGAAGTTTCTGAATTATAAATATGAGAGGAAAGATTTCTATCTTCAAGCATATCAATAAAAAGTTCATCATCACCAATAAGGCCTATTTTAAATGCTTCTTTTATGCAAGCCCTTGGAGTTGCACACTCAAATCCTGAAAACTGAAGGACAATCTTAAGCATTTTCCAGAAAAGTTCAAAGCAAAATTCAAATCTTTGAATTGTTCCATCCTTATCTAATTCATCTTTTGCAATTTCTACTGCTTCTTTTAATCTCTTAAAGGCATTTTCAAAGCTTAAAATTGCTAAAACCACATCACTTTTTTTCATACAAAACAATCCCTTCTTTTAATATCATATTTTTAAATTCCTCTTGCAATTTTTCCATAATAACTATATCAAAAGAATAAATTCCACTTATTTCTTCAATTTCTTCTTTAAATTTTCTCATTTCTCTAAAACTTAAATCTTTCCCTCCTAAAACAGCCAGATCTGTGTCTGAATTTTTTTTTGATCTGTTTCTAACTCTGGAACCAAAAAGTATTATTTTTTCTGGCATCATTTTTTCAAGAATTTTATCTATAACTTTTTTTAAAATTTCTTCATAAGACATAAATTAATTTTATCATACATTAAAAAAATTTTTTATTTTTTCTATTACAAAAAGCATTTCTTTTTCTTTTAAAAGTGGTTCAATGGGAAGGGATAAGACCTCCTTTGATGCCTTTTCTGCTTTTGATAATTTAAAGGGAATTTTACATCTTCCTTCGAAAAGTTTCATTTTATGTAAGGGATAAGGGTAATAAATTTGTGTTCCTATTCCATTTTTTTCTAAAAATTCTTTAAGCTCATCCCTCTTTCCATCCATTACTCT
>JBBFMJ010000189.1:0-4184 GCA_037478515.1 Thermoanaerobaculia bacterium | reverse complement strand
AAGCATCAGAAAATGGTTTTTTTCAAAAAATTTTTAAGATCCATAATAGAAATATAAAAGTTTTGAGGGCAATTGATGAGATATAGAACTTTTACCATTTTTTTCCTTTTTGCAAATTTTGTTTTTTCTCAAAATATTCAAAACTTCAGTGTCCCTGCAAGGGATGGAATTTACCTTTCCACAGATGTTTACTTTCCAGCAGTTCTGTCCCAACCCCTTCCAGTTATTTTAATGAGAACTCCCTATGGAAAAGAAAGTTATAACTATCTTGGAATATATTTTGCCTTAAAAAAATATATTTTTGTTGTGCAGGACACAAGGGGACATGGTAAATCCCAGGGTCAGCCCTCTGGATTTTTAAAAGAAGGCGAAGATGGATATGATACAGTCCTATGGATAAAGGATGAGAGCTGGTGCAATGGCAAAATCGGGCTATTTGGGGGATCTGCAATGGGTATAAATAATTATCTTTTAATTTCAGAAAATCCACCTTCTGTTCTTACGGCTGTAAATCTGGTGGCAACACCAGACCTTTATGAATATGCTGCTTATCCCGGTGGTGTTTTCAGGGAATATGATGTGATAAGGTGGATGGAGGAGACAGGGGAAGGAGAAAATATAGAAAGGATTTTAGAAAATCCCCAGAAAAACTGGCTTTGGGATTTGCTTTCTTTGGATGGAAAGTATGAAAATTTGAATATTTCAACATTAAATATTGGTGGCTGGTATGACCTCTTTTGTGATGGGACAGTGGAGGCATACAGGGGTTTTAGAAAACTTTCCAAGAATAAAGAAAATCAGGTACTGATTATGGGTCCCTGGACGCACACGGGATTTGGTTCCACAAAACAGGGGGAGCTTAATTATCCTTCAAATTCAATTCTGGATATAACTAAAATAATTGAAGAATGGTTTGATTACTTCTTAAAAGAAAAAGGAGAAAAGCCCTTTAGTGGTGGGAGTTTCTATGGGTATCTTATGGGGGATGTCACAAACCCTTCTGAAAATTACAATATCTGGGTAAATCTTAAAGAATACAATACAATAAATTATCCCCTTAAAAAATACTACCTTTCTCAAAACAATAAACTTATTACTCAAAGGTCAGGGGAAATAAATTTTTTAGAAGTAAATTTTGACCCCGAAAATCCAGTCCCCACAATTGGAGGAGCCAATTTATCCCTTCCAAGGGGTCCCTATAATATTAAAGATTTGCTTTCCAGAGAAGACATTTTATATTTTAAAACAGAACCCTTAAAGGAACCCTTAAAGGTTTTAGGAAAGGTTTACGGGGAAATTTTCCTTTCCACAGATGTAAAGGATTTAGACCTTTGCATACGGCTGGCAGATATCTATCCAGATGGGAGGTGGATGCTTATCAGTGATGGATGCCAGAGAGCCCGCTTTATGGAAAGTTTTTACACGGAAAAGCTCCTGGAAGAAGGAAAAGTTTATAAAATTAAAGTTAATATGGGAAATACTTTTTATTATTTTAAAGAAAACCATTCCATAGGAATAATTTTAAGTGGTTCCAACTATCCAAGATTTGAGATAAATCCGCAAAGTGGAGAAGAAATACACAAGGAAACAGTAAAAATTCCAGCGAGGGTAAAGATTTTTTTGTCAAAACCTTACCATTCCAGAATTGTATTTCCCACCTTGGAGGAAGGGCACACCATTCCCTTTTAACTTTTTTCTTCTATTTCAATAAAATAGGCAATTCCTACATAATTTTTCCACTCCTCATAGACCTTTCTTTCTCCCACTTGAATTAAACTTATTTTGCTCTCCACTATTTTTAAAATATTCACAAAATTTCTTACATTGTCCTCCATATCAGATATTATAACGGAATAGAAAGAGTTCTTTTTTACATTTTCTAAAACAGCTTCAATGTTTGTTCCCCCATCGGCATCCATATTCCATATATCCTTTTCTTTTATTTGTAATAAACTGGTGCAAAACCTGTATATCTTTCTAAATTTTATGCCTGCCCTTTTAAGCTCACTGACAATACCTTTTAAAACCATTAACTTTTCTTTTTTCATACTGAAACTGGTATCCAGATAGAGATCCACTTTTAAGTTTTTTGTCCTATTTTCAAGGTCCGGGAACCCTTTTTCTATTTTATCCAAAAATAATATTTCATCTGCAAGGCTCCAATCACAGGTCTTTGGATAAGAATTTATGGATTGTTTTTTCTCCAGACTATAAAAATAGCCCCTCACCTTATACCCTATCCCTTTTATTTTTTCCCATATTTCAGGTGGTATGTCTGTTTTTTGGAGGGCTGAAAGTTTCCAGCCCCAGTCAGTTCCATATCCTTTACCTCCAGTTAAAATATCATTCAATTGTTTTATTTTTTCTTTCATATTTTTTAAGTTTTCATTGAAATTTTTAGATTTCCCCTCTATTGAAAGCTTTATACTTATAAATTTTATTTCTTCTGCAATTATAATAGCCACCCAATTGGCAAAAAATTTTGCCAGGCAGGGTTTTCCCAAAGTTAAAATTTTTAAGATTTGAATATTTTTATCCATCAGTATCTCAAACCACCATTTTTGTTTTGGGCTTATACAGAAAAAGTAATCATCCTTTACAAGCATTTTATAAAGATCCCTTACCACAAAGGATTTTCTGTAAGCAATACTGGAAACTCCAAAATCTATTTTTAAAAATTCAGGAATATCCGAGTCCTTGAAATCCAGAACCCAATTTTGTTCCCCTAAGGGTAAATCTGCCTGAACAATATCTCTCCATATAATACTTCCATCCTTTCTTCTTTTTAATCCTTCTTCCTTTTTAGAAAATTTTTTAGAAATTTCTTTTTTGAATTTAAGCATATTTAATCCTTTAATTCTGAAGGTGCCTGTCCAGCAAATTTTTTATTTCCAGTAGAGTTTTTCTATCTATATCAGGATTCCTTTTCAGGTCCTCATAGTATTCCAGTATTTTTTGTTTTACCACCTTTCTGGTTGCACTGTCTTTTGCATTTTCCATTTGCTTCAGCAATAATCTGGCATAGGAAATTTCCTCTATTATATTAATCTGATCCATAAAGGGAATCAGATGTTTTTCGCCCACCAGAGAGACCATGGTCTTCATTAAGGCATTTTCCTTCTTTTCTTCCAGTTTTAGAAAACCATCCAGAAGAACTGGAATGTTTGCCACTGACCTGTCAGACATAATCTGGTAAAGCCCATTGTATAGAAGTATTTCAATGACATAAAGGGCATCTTCAAAATCTTCCTTTTTATAAGGGTTCACTTTTATTACAATTTCTCTCTCTTCATTGGAACAGAGTAAATTATGGATATTTGGCATTCCCAATCTTTCTATCCTGTGCTTTATTATAAATCTATCCAGAAAGGGTATATCTTCCTGCTCAAAATCATCTATTTCCCTATTGGATGTCCCCACTATAAGTTTCCATTGGCAGGGCACAAGTTTTTCCCCATCAAAGATTGCCCTTTCTCTTAAAACTGATAAAAAAAGGTTTCTGACAGAAGAAGGTGCTTTATCCACTTCATCCAGTAGAATATATTCTGCATCCTGTATCCCGTTTAATCTTTCAACCCTTCCTTCTTTCAGGGCTGGAATTGAGATATATCCCAGCAAGTCCTCTGCTCTGGTGTCATAATTCAATTGCCGAATAAATACCTTTCCATTGGCATTGTTGCCATTAACATAATCCAAAAATGCCTGTGTCTTTGCTGTCCCCTTTTCACCAATTACCAGAACAGGAAGTTTTGAAAGTTCTCCTACCATAAAGGTCTTAAATAAGTCCTCTCTGCCAATGAGTTTTGTTTTAATAACTTTTTCTTTCATATTGCCCTCCTCAAATAAAAATATTTTGCCTCTAAAGAGGTGTTTATTCTAAAGTTCTATTTTGAGTGATTTTTTGTCCTGAGTTTTCTATTTTTTAAAACAGTGGGGGAGAAGGGATTATTCTATTTTAAATCACAGGAGTTTTTTTCAGCCAGTTCCACTGCCTTAAAGATCATATCCTCTATCATATCTTTAGTTTTTTTGCCATATTTTTTTTCAACCCATTCTTGAAGATTTTCTTTTTTGCCATCGTAGCCCTGCTTTTTTGCAAACCTTTCAAATTTATAAAGGTCAAAATAATACCAGCCATCAGTTAAAAATTTTTTTGTGGACAAATAGTCCAGAAGGTCCTGTTT
>JBBFMJ010000188.1:0-4236 GCA_037478515.1 Thermoanaerobaculia bacterium | reverse complement strand
AGATGGAGATTATGAAAAGGTTTGCCACAGGCCGTCTTTCAGAGGTCTTTGGAGAAAAGTTTTTAGAAATTGACAAAATTATGCGCCTGTTTAATTTCAAAAAACTTTCAAAGGAAACCTATGAAAAATTCCCTTCAATAATTTTAGAGGATTATTCAAAGATTATAAATGAAGAAACAAAAAGGATGAAAAAGCCCTTCCTCTCAAAAATTCTAAAAATAGAATTAGAAGAATGGAAGCCCTCGGATACATATCTTATTTTTTATTCCCTTATCTTTGATTTAAACAGAAATTTAAAACAGGAACTTTTTTTCCTTAAAACAGCAGGAAAGGTAAAGCCAGAGGTTTTATCAGGAATTTTCCATCCCGCTCCCGGGAAAAAATGTATAAAAAAAGAAGAAATTGTTTTATTGAAAGAAATTCCAGAGGTAGAACTTTCCTTTAATTTTGATATTTTACATAATTTTCAACACTGGGGGGCTTCCAATGGTTTTGGAATTGGAAAAACTTTAAGCGAAACTGGAAATCCCTTCCTCTGCATAGACCCCCACCTCTCCAAGTCCACTCCCCCAAACTGGTATCTGGCAAAGGTTAAAATTGATGGAAGGGAGATCTGTGGAGCCACCATTCCTGGAATTCCAGCCATTTTGATTGGGCATACTGAAAAAATTGCCTGGGGCTTTACTTCTTCTCTGGCAGATATAATTGATTTAAAAATTATAAAAAGTTTAAAAAGGGAAGATTTTCAAAAAAGGGAAGAGGTGATAAAAATAAAGGGTGGGAAAGAAGTTAAAGTAGATTACTGGGAAAGGGATGGGGATGTTTTGATTTCAAAATTTGAAGAAGGAAAAGAAGGGATACTCCTTAAATTTTTCAGAGATATTTCCATCTCGCCCTTTCAATTATTTAAAGAGATATATGAAAGTGAAAATATTTACCAAAGTGCCCCTGGTTTTGCAAATCTGCCTATTGTTTTAAATTGTATCCTCCTGGATAGAGATGGAAATTTAGGGCATATAATATCAGGAAAAATCCCAAAAAGGACAGGGGCTTCTGGCTTTTTCCCTTCAAAGGAAATTCAGTGGGATGGTTCAATAAATAATTATGAATTATTTACAAAATATGATAGAGATTATATAATTTCTGCCAATGAAGAAAGGGGTGAAAAAATTTCCCTCTCCTGGTGTGCGCCATATAGATACAGAAGGCTTTTAGAACTTATCCCCAAAAAAAAATGGGATTTTGAAGATTTAAAAGAACTTCAAAGGGATGTCCATTCAAAACAGGCAGAAGAAATATTTAAAATTTTATTACAGTATTTTCCAGAAGGAAAATTAAAAGAAAGGTTTCAAAATTGGGATTTTTCTTTAAATATAAACTCTGAAGAAGCATATTTTTTTGAAACTTTTTACTATAAGTTATTTGAAAATTTATTAGAGGATGAACTGGGAAAATTTTACATTGAATACTTAAAAATAACCCCCCTTTCCTATCCTGCACTGGATGAGGCAATCTTGGAAGGAGACAGATGCCCACTATGGGATGATGTAAATACTCCTCAAGTTGAAAAAATGTCAAACATTGTAAAAAAAACAGTGGAAGAAGTGGAAAAAGCCAAACCTATAAAATGGGGAAAGGTTCATAAATTAAAAATTGGATATTTGTTTTTAAGCAAAAAATTTCCCTATCCAGGGGATTTGAATACCATAAATTTAGGTGGTTTTATGCCAGAAATTGATTTTAAAGTAGTAATACTTCCTTCTTTAAGATTTATAGTTGAAATGAAAGAAAAACCCTATTGCCATTTTGAACTTCCAGGGGGACAATCAGAACATATTTTTGATAAAAATTCTATGAATTTTTTAAGAGATTTTTTATTAAATTAACAATGATATTATAAATCTTGGTAACAATTTTTAAATATTTTCTTTGACATTGGCATTTTAAAGTAATAAATTATTATTGTTAGCACTCATTTTTATTGAGTGCTAATAATCCATAAAGAAAGGAGATGTGATATGAAGGTAAAACCATTGTATGATCGCATTTTAGTTCAAAGAATGGAACCCCAGGAGCAGGTCAAGGGAGGAATTATAATCCCTGACACTGCAAAAGAAAAACCCCTGGAAGCAAAGGTAGTTGCTGTGGGGGATGGAAAAATTGATGATAATGGAAAAAGAATTCCCCTCACAGTAAAGGTTGGAGATCACATTTTAATTGGCAAATACGCAGGGACAGACATTAAAATTGAAGATGAAGAATATGTCATCCTGCGAGAAGATGAAGTCCTTGCCATAATAGAAAAAAAATAAAAGGAGGTAAAATATGGCAAAACAAATTACTTATTCCCACGATGCCCGTCAGGCAATCTTAAAGGGTGTAAACAAGCTGGCTGATGCAGTAAAGGTAACCCTTGGTCCCAAGGGAAGAAATGTGGTTTTGGAAAAAAAGTTTGGTGCTCCTACCATAACAAAAGATGGAGTAACCGTTGCAAAGGAAATTGAACTCAAGGACCCACTGGAAAATATGGGCGCTCAGATGGTAAAGGAAGTGGCATCCAAGACCTCTGATGTGGCAGGAGATGGCACAACAACTGCAACAGTTCTGGCACAGGCAATTTACAGAGAAGGATTAAAACTGGTTACAGCAGGGGCAAATCCCATGGATTTAAAGAGGGGGATTGACCTGGCTGTAAACAAGGCAGTGGAAGAGATTCAAAAAATTTCAAAGCAGGTGGAAACCAATGAAGAAATTGCTTTTGTGGGTGCAATTTCTGCAAATAATGACGAAGAAATTGGAAAAATAATTTCCCAGGCAATGGAAAAGGTTGGGAAAGATGGAGTGATAACGGTGGAAGAAGCAAAAGGGACAGAAACCACCTTAGAAATTGTGGAAGGTATGCAGTTTGACAGGGGATATCTTTCTCCCTATTTTGTAACCGATGCAGAAAGGATGGAATGCGTCTTGGAAGATGCCAAAATCCTTTTATATGAAAAGAAAATTTCCAATATGAAAGACCTTCTCCCCATTTTAGAGCAGGTTGCAAGACAGGGGAAACCCCTTCTCATAGTATCCGAAGACATTGAAGGGGAAGCCCTTGCCACTCTGGTTGTAAACAAACTGAGGGGAACCCTTCAGGTCTGTGGAGTTAAGGCACCTGGTTTTGGAGACAGAAGAAAGGCAATGATGGAAGATATCGCAATCCTCACCGGTGGAAAACTTATCTCCGAAGACCTTGGAATTAAACTGGAAAATGTAAAATGGGATGATTTAGGTGATGCTAAAAAGATAACCGTGGATAAAGATAATACCACCATAGTGGTGGATATAACAGAACCCAAGAGAAAGGAAGCCATTCAGGGAAGAGTAAAACAGATAAGAGCACAAATTGAAGAAACCACCTCTGATTACGACAGAGAAAAACTCCAGGAACGCCTTGCAAAACTGGTAGGTGGAGTTGCAGTAATAAAGGTTGGAGCTGCCACAGAAGTTGAAATGAAGGAAAAGAAAGCCAGGGTAGAAGATGCAATGCATGCCACAAAAGCAGCAGTGGAAGAAGGGATTGTACCAGGTGGTGGTGTGGCATATTTGAGGGTAATTCCTGCCCTGGAAGAAATAAAAGCAGAAGGTGATGTGCTTCAGGGTGTAAATATTGTAAAGAAAGCCCTGGAAGAACCAGCAAAATGGATTATAAACAACGCTGGTTATGAGGGTTCTGTAATAGTTCAGGAATTGAAGCAGAAGAAGGGCTCCATGGGTTTCAATGCCCAGACAGATAAAATTGAAGACCTTATGAAATCTGGTGTTATGGATCCTGCAAAGGTGGCAAAGGTAGCATTAAAGAATGCTGCTTCTATTGCAGGCCTTCTCCTTACCACAGAAGCCCTGGTTGCTGAAATTAAAGAAGAAAAGGAAGAAAAAACCCCTGCAATGCCACCAGGAGGGATGTACTAATATAATTTATAAAGAAAAGTCAAAGCCCGCCTTTTTGGGGCGGGCTTTTTTATTGAAATTTTTCCCTTTTTTTTATATAATTAGAATGTGAAAATAAAAAAAGTTGGATTCTGTGCAAAGGCAAGTAGCCCAAAAGCCATAAAAAAAGCAAAACAACTGGCAAAGGAAATAAAAAAGGAAGGATACGAGGTTTTCCTGGACTCCATAAGTTTCAAGAAAAATAAAAATTTTAAAGTTTTAAACCTTGAAGAAATGGGAAAGGAGACAGACCTTATTGTGGTT
>JBBFMJ010000187.1:0-4248 GCA_037478515.1 Thermoanaerobaculia bacterium | reverse complement strand
CTATGGATAAAGTTTAAGGTAAGGATTAACAATCCAAGAAAAAAAATACCAAAACCAAAAGCTACCCTAAGCGGCTTTTTTTTCCCTTTCCCTGAGGATTTCTTTGAGAGTTTCTTCAATTTTATTATAGGTTTCCTGATAAAGATATGCTTTTTTTACTTCCACAGTGGGTTTTATGCCTTTTTTCATAAAATTTTTACCCTCTTCAAAGGTCACTATTTCTGTAGTCAAATAAATGGTTGATTTATCGGATAAGTTATAAATTTTTGGAATGCCAAAGTATCCAAAACTTGTAGTTCCCACTATAGTTGCCTTTGCCTTTTGCTCTAAAAGATAACTTAAAACCTCTGCGGCACCAAAGGTTTCCTCATCCTGCAATACATAGATTTCTTTAAAACTGAAAAATTCTTCATCATTTATTTTAACCTTTGTGGTTTCTTTTGCCTTTTGATAAGTAATCGTAAAGGGACCTTTTATAAAAAGGTCTGCCATTTTAAAAGCCACATCATAATTTAAGGAACTGGTTGCCCTGAGGTCAAATACTAAAATATTATCCTTAGGAATTTTCTTGAGTTCATTTTTTAAATTTTTAAAGGAATTTACCTCCATTTCCAAAATTTTAACTTTAGCAAGTTCACCCTCCTGAAGAATTTCAAAATCCTTTACGGGATAGGGCTTTATCTGCAAAAAGATTTCCTTGGAGGTATCTGACTCCTGAGGGGTAAAATGAATTTTAATGCTTTTCCCCACCTCCCCCCTCATTTCCAGTTCCAGTTCCCAGACATCATACATAGGATATTTTAAACCATTTACCTCTTCCACTATATCCCCAATCTGTATTTGACCCTCTGCAGCACTTAAAGGGTATACCTTTGAAACATAGACAAACCTTCCACTTCTCTTCAGGCGAATACCACAATCATAATTTGGTTTTTTCAGCCATTCTTTAAACTTATCCTCCTTCCCCTTGGGTACAAAAATATTAACTGGGTCCAGAGAATATAAAAGCCCCTTTTCTGCACCTAAAAGCAAGAGATCATTGTCAATGGGATCTACAAACTTTGAAAGAATTAAAGAAAAGGCCTGATTAAAAATTTTAAGTTCTGGATAAGGATATTGATCAGTTAAAATTTTCCCCAGAGTTGCTCCCAGAATAAGCAAAAAAAGGAAAAAACAAAAAATTAAAATTCCAATCTTCTTTTCATATTTCATAAATATTATTTTACCTCAACCATTTTAAAGGGTCTACTGGAACTCCCCTATCTCTTATTTCAAGGTAATAGATAAAGGGTTCTGAATTTACCTTTCCCAGTACCTTTTTGGAGTGAACCCAATCCCCCTCTTTTACATATCCAATGTTTAAATAGCCCGTTATGGAAATTACACCATTTCCATGGTCAATTACCACCAGATTGTTATATCCCTTAAACCACCTGGCATAAATCACCTTCCCTGGAAAAATTGGATAGATATCCTCCCCTTTCTTCATTTGAACCTCAATTCCATTAGAAATTACACTGGTAGAATATTGAGGATTTGTAGATTTACCAAAGGAGGTCTTCACAATTCCCTTTTGAGGCCATTCTAAAACTCCTTTATACTTATGAATGTCCTCTTTAACCAGTAAATCCTGTTCTTTGGAATTAATAATTTTTAAAAGATTTTCCAGGCGTTCTGCCTTTTCTTTGTAAAGGGTAATCTGGGCTTCTGTTTCCTTATTTTTTCTTTCCAGTTGAGCAATTAAAAACTTCTTTTGCTTTTCCATTTCTTCATACTCTTTCATTTTTCCCTTAATACTTTCCTCCATAAGTTTTAAATTTTCTTCCCCTTCCTTCAACTGCTCCCTTTCTGCCTGAAGTTTTGCATAGGTTTCATAATAGTTTAAAAACAATTTCCTGTCTTCCTGAGAAAAATGCAAAATCCACCTTAAGACACTCAGGAAATCCTCTCCCCGGGAAGAGAAAATCAATCTAAGATAACCCAGTTTTCCCATTTTTTGAAGTATTCTAAGCTTGAAGACCAGCCGCTCCCTTAAACTTTGAAGCTTTGATTTTAAAGAGATCACCTCTGAAGCCATTTTTGCTACCTTTGTCTCTAAAATCCTCTTCTCCATTTCAATTTTTTTCAATTCTTGGGAGGTTATCTCTATCTGAAGGGATATTTTTTTTAACTCATTTTCATAGGTTTTCTTTGCCTTCTCAGATTTTTCCAGCTCGCTCTTTAAAATCTGAATTTTTTCCTTTAAAATTTTTAACTCTTCCTGCTCGCTTTCCTGAGAAAAAAGAAAGGAGCAAAAAAAGAAAATAATTATGCTAAAACAGAGCTTCCCCATCCAGTTTATAAGGTGGTTCCACACCAAATATCTTTAAAATAGTGGGATACAAATCTTTAATATAGGGCATTGGCTTTTGAAGTTTTCTATTGGAAAATATAATTCCTGGAACTGCCGGGGGATAGAGAGAACAGTGGTCACCACTCCACACCTGAGCATTCTTTTCAATTGTTTGAGAGGGAATCCCTCCCAGGGAGGTCTGCCAAGAAATTCTATAAAAAGGGCTATTTGTTACAATCAGATCAGGTATAAGGACTGGATCAAAGGATTTGTATGCCTCTTCTCTTGTATAAACCTTTGCAACTGGATGAAGCCCTGTTTCAGGGTCCACCCAGTTTTCCAGTTTATTTATGAGTTCCCTTCTTAAATTTTCATACTCTTCCCCAGGGGAGACAATTCCATGGGCTTCCCTCCCTTTTAAATTTATATAAAGCCCACCCAAGCCCATACAATATGCCTTTGTTCCAGACCAATCCACATTAGGCCAAAACTGCCCTTGATCAAATAAGGCATAAAGGTCCTGCATCTTTCCTTCTGCTCCGGTTAGTTTCATAAAGCCCTCTTGTACAAGCCAAGTATTATAATTTGTAGCCCATCTCCAGGAAGAAAAACCGTGGTCTGATAAAACAATAACTGTCGTATCTTCGGGCAATTTTTCCATAAGTTTTCCCACAATCTGATCCATCAATATATAGGATTCTTTCAAAGCATCCCCAAATTTTTTTGCAACTTCTTCTTTATAATAAGGATGTTCTTTGTCCATCAATCTAAAAAATACATGCCCTACCCTGTCTGTAAATTCATAATATAAAACAGCCAGCTCTCTATCATCCTTAAGCAAAGCATCAAAGATTGGGGTAAAGGCCTCTGGTTCAATATGCCATTCTTCCATAAAAAATTCATCATCGGTCAGTTCCTCTGATACAGACCAGGTATCCACACCCCAGCCAATGGTTCTAAAAATTCCAAACCTCTTTGCCAACTCCTTTGCCCAGGAAGGAGGATAGGTTACATCAAAACCCACGGGAAGGTGCCTTGGGTCAAAATTTATTGGAGAAAGATAAAAGCGGACCTCTGGTTTTAAAGATAAAACATAAAACTTGCTGACCCCCCTCATTTTTATCAATGGGTTAAAGGGAAAGATAAAATCCACCCAATCACTCCATTCCTTTTCCTTTAAAGTTATTTTTTGATTACAAACCTCCAGGGTGATGGAACTTCTATCTTCTGCCACTTTAACTTTTAAAGGAATTTTAATGTATGCAGGTTCCTTGAATAGTTTATTTGGGGGTCCCACTATTTCAACTTCCATTTCCCCCTTGTTATCTGGAAGCTCTACAATTTCCACAGAAAATTCATTTTTTTCAGAGGGTAAAAATAAATCAGAGGTAAAATAAAAGGGTTTTCCAATTCTAAAAGATAAATCTGGAACTCCAAGCCCTGCCAGGAGGTGTCCATCTTTAAAGGGCTTGGCTGGAAAGGTTACAGGTATCCTCATAACATAACTTTTAATACCTTTATTTCCAAGGACTTCCCAGAAAGGAATTCCTTGCTGATTGCACTTTACTGAGGGAAGTTCCTGAGGGACATATTTTTTCACTAAAAATCCTAAAAAGAGGGTAAGTAAAAGAGAAAGTAAAATTGAAACTATAAATTTTATCCTTAATTTAAATAATGAAAAAATCGAAAAAAATAAAAAGAAAAATAAAATTCCAATTATAACTGGAAGGAAGACGAAATTATATTTCCCAAAAAATAATTTCCTTTTCCCTTCCTCTGCCACTGCAAAGGAAGGCATATAGGTTTTGGGATCCCTTTTTAAAAAGTCAAAGATCATATGCTGACCTGGTTCAAGGCCTGTGGTAAAGGTGGACCAGGAGACAGGGGTCTGGGCAGGGACTGGTGGTAGCAGTGGC
>JBBFMJ010000186.1:0-4289 GCA_037478515.1 Thermoanaerobaculia bacterium | reverse complement strand
AGTTAAAATTTTGAATATGAAAAGCAAGCCAAAGGCATATGGAAGATATAGAGGGAGAAGGGCTGGCTTTAAAAAGGCCTATGTTAGGTTAAAAGAAGGGGAAAAAACCCTGGAATTTTTTGAAGGAGTATAGTATATGGGAATTATAAGATACAAACCAATAACTCCTGGTAGAAGATTTTTTGATGTGGATGACATGTCCGATGTCACCACTGACAAGCCCTACAAGCCCTTAACAGAAGGGAAGCGCTCCACAGGTGGTAGAAACAACTATGGTGAAATTACCAGCTGGTGGAGGGGTGGGGGGCATAAAAAACTTTATAGAATTATTGATTTTAAAAGGGACAAAAGAGATATAGAAGCCATAGTGGAACATATTGAATATGACCCAAATCGGTCAGCCAGGATTGCCCGTCTCCTTTATGCAGATGGAGAAAGAAGGTATATTATTGCTCCACTGGGTTTAAAGCAGGGAGATAAAGTTATTGCTTCGGAAAAGGGTGAAATCTCCCCTGGAAATAATTTCCCATTAAAGAACATACCTCTTGGAACCTTTGTCCATAATGTGGAACTCAAGCCAGGAAAGGGAGGACAGCTTGCAAGGGCAGCTGGCTCTCAGGCACAACTTCTGGCAAAGGAAGGGAGGTATGCACATCTTCGTCTTCCCTCAGGTGAAATAAGGATGGTTCTTCTGGAATGCCGTGCCACTATTGGACAGGTCTCCAATATTGACCATGAAAATAAATCCCTTGGAAAAGCAGGAAGGAGCCGCTGGCTTGGAAGAAGGCCCCATAACAGGGGAGTTTCTATGAACCCTGTGGACCATCCTTTGGGTGGTGGTGAAGGTAAAACCTCTGGTGGAAGGCACCCCTGCACACCCTGGGGAAAACCCACCAAGGGCTTTAAGACCAGAAAAGTTAAAAAGCCCTCCACAAAATATATTGTCAAGAGGAGGAAATAGTTATGCCTCGCAGTGTTAAAAAAGGTCCCTTTGTGGATGAACATTTAATGAAAAAAATTCAGCAGTTGAATGAAAAAAATGAAAAGAAAGCCATAAAAACCTGGTCCAGGAGATCCACCATTGTCCCGGAAATGATTGGCCATACCATTCAGGTACATAATGGAAGGAAATTTATCCCTGTTTTTATCACAGAAAATATGGTGGGACACAAACTTGGGGAATTTGCTCTGACAAGGATTTTTAAAGGACACGGTGGAAAGAAAGCAGAAAAAGGGGCTGAGGTTCAGTCATAAGGAGGAAATATGGAAGTTAAAGCCACTTTAAGGTACTATCGTTATTCTCCAAAAAAAATGAAATTGATTACTGATCTTATTAAGGGAAAACCAGTGGAAAAGGCAGAATCAATTTTAAAATTTACAAATAAAAGGGGAGCAAAGCCAGTTTTAAAGCTTTTGCAGTCAGCCATTGCCAATGCACAAAACAATTATGATATAAGGGACATAGAAAACCTATATGTAAAGAGAGTTAATCTGGGACCGGGACCTTCCTTTAAGAGAGGCAGACCTGCTCCTATGGGAAGGTTTCATTTATACAAACACCGCACTTTGCATATGCAGATAGTGCTGGATCAAAAAGAGAAAAAGGAGGAATAATGGGTCAGAAGACACACCCTTATGGTTTCAGGATTGGATATAACAGAACCTGGAAGTCCATCTTTTATTTTGAAGGAAAGGACTATACCAACTTTCTTCATGAGGATTTAAAAATCCACAAATTCTTAAAAGAAAATAAAAAATTGAAGGAAGCTCAGATTTCAGATGTGGAAATTGAAAGGAGTGGGAATAAGATTAAAATAGATATTTCCACTGCCAGGCCAGGTGTCATAATTGGGAAAAAGGGGCAGGAAGTGGATAAACTAAGGGAAGTTCTTCAAAAGATGACTGGAAAACCTGTTTATATAAATATTATTGAAATTCAGAGGCCTGAACTGGATGCCCAGCTGGTGGCAGAATCCATAGCCAATAAACTGGAAAGAAGGATTGCTTTCAGAAGAGCAGTAAAAAGGGCAATTGAGTCAGCACTCAGGTTTGGTGCCCTGGGAATTAAGGTGAGGGTTTCTGGAAGAATTGGGGGTGCTGAAATTGCCAAGTCCGTCTGGTATCAGGAAGGACGTCTCCCCCTCCAAACTTTGAGGGCATCCATTGATTATGGTTTTGCCCAGAGTTATACAACTTATGGGGTAATTGGCGTAAAGGTCTGGATTTATAAGGGAGACCAGTATAAGGAAAAATTCAGAAAGATTTAAGGAGTTTGCCTATGTTAATGCCAAAAAAAGTCAAATACAGAAAACAGCAAAAAGGAAGGGTCAGGGGGATTGCCACACGAGGCTTTAAAATTGCCTTTGGAGAATATGGGCTCCAGGCTCAGGAGAGGGGGCTTGTCTCTGCAAGACAAATTGAAGCAGGTAGGATTGCAATTATAAGACATATAAAGAAGGGTGGAAAGATGTGGATTAGGATTTTCCCCGACAAGCCCATTACAAAAAAACCCCAGGAAACCAGGATGGGAAAAGGAAAGGGAAATGTAGAGGGCTGGGTAGCCCCTGTAAAGCCAGGAAGGATTCTTTTTGAAATAGAAGGGGTGCCAAAGGAAGTGGCGTATCAGGCATTAAAACTTGCCAGTGATAAGTTTTCCATAAAGACCCACATTATTTCAAGAGAGGAGCAGGAGGTTATATAATGAAAGCAAAGGTTTTAAGGGAAATGAGTGTTGAAGAATTACAAAAACAATATAAGGATAATTTAGATGCCTTATACAAACTTAGATTTCAAAAGAGTTTGGGGCAGATGGAAAATAAAAAGAAGATTTATAACCTAAAAAAGGATATTGCAAGGATTTTGACCATTTTAAAGGAGAAGGGTTATGCCGTTAAGTGAAAAAATTGGAAAAGTCGTTAAAATATCAGGTTCCAAGACAGTAAAGGTTGAGGTCTCCACCTTAAAAAAACACCCCGAATTTGGAAAATATGTCCACCGTTCCAAGTGTTTTTTAGCCCACGATCCAAAAGAAATTTGCAAAGTAGGGGATAAAGTTTTAATCAGGGAGACCAGACCTATTTCAAAGTTGAAACATTTCAGAGTTGTAAGAATATTGGAAAAAGGGAAGGAGGTAGTATCCCATGATACAGATGAGAACACTGCTTAAAGTGGCAGACAATTCAGGAGCAAAAGTAATTATGGCAATTACAAAACTCGGGGGCTCCACAGCAGGCAGGTATGCCCATGTAGGGGATATAATCACTGCTTCTGTAAAGGAAGCAATCCCCAATAGCCCTATAAAAAAAGGGCAGGTGGTGAAGGCAGTAATAGTAAGAACCAGAAAATATGTAAAAAGAAAGGATGGAACCTATATTCGTTTTGATGATAATGCTGCTGTACTTATCAATCAGGCAAAGGAGCCACTGGGAACCCGTGTTTTTGGACCTGTTGCCAGAGAATTGAGGGATAAAAAATTTATGAAGATAATTTCTCTTGCACCGGAGGTGCTATAATGGGTTTATTTGTCAAAAAAAACGACACAGTAATCATAATTTCAGGTAAAGATAAGGGTAAAAAAGGAAAGGTTTTAAGAGTTTTGGAGAAAAAGGAAAAGGTTATTGTGGAAAGGGTTAATATGATAAAAAAGCATACAAGGCCAAACCCTGCAAAACAGGTAAAGGGTGGTGTAGTGGAAAAGGAAGCCCCCATTTCTGTTTCAAAGATTATGGTTGTCTGCCCTGAATGTGGTGTCCCCACCAGGGTGGGTAAAAAAATCCTGCCCGATGGGGGAAAGCAGAGAATATGTAAAAAATGTAATGGAGTTATAGGATAAGGAGTATCTATGGCATATATACCACGGCTCAAAGAAATTTATAAAAAGAAAGTTATTCCAGAATTTATGGAAAAATTTGGGGTAAAAAACCCTGAAGCAGTCCCAAAACTGGAAAAAATTTCCTTAAATATGGGACTGGGGGAGATTTCCAGAGATCAAAAATTACTGGATAGTTCCCTAGAGGAGCTTACCCTTATAGCAGGGCAAAAGGCAGTGGTAACCAGAAGCAAAAGGTCCATTGCAAACTTTAAAATAAGAGAAGGGATGCCTGTGGGTATAAGGGTTACTTTAAGGGGAAATAAAATGTGGGAGTTTTTAGATCGTTTAATAAATATTGCCCTTCCCAGAGTGAGGGACTTTAAAGGAGTTCCATCCACATCCTTTGATGGTAGAGGAAACTATACCCTTGGAATAAAGGACCACTTAATCTTTCTGGAACTGGATTATACAAAGGTAG
>JBBFMJ010000185.1:1755-4300 GCA_037478515.1 Thermoanaerobaculia bacterium | reverse complement strand
TGATGAAGGCGCTTGAAAAGTTTTTCCAGATAAATTTTCTTCTCTTTAAGCCCTCTTAAATCCTTCAAACTTATGGCAATTTCATCAAAGGTGGACTCGCCTTCCTTTATACCCTCCTTTAAAATAAAACTTCTCAAAGGAACATAAACGGATTTGTCGTACTCCTCTGCTTCAATGCCTTCCAGCTGTCCCTTCTTTAATTTTACATCATAGACAACTCCAACCACGGTATACCATTGTTCCAGTGCCTTAATCTTTTTACCTAAGGGGTTTTCACTACCAAAAAGTTTCAAAGAAAGCCCCTTCCCGATAACACAGACATTTAAACCTTCCCTTTCATCTTCTTCATCAAAAAAACGCCCTATCTTTACTGGAAGATTTATAAGTTCCTTGTAATCCTTCTGGACTGCAAAAAGGTTTCCCTTTGCTTTTTCCCCACTCTTTGAATAAAACTCCAAATTTTCAATTTTCTTTGAAGGAGATAGTGCCTTTATCCCTGGAAGCCCTTCCTTTAAAATTCTAAGGTCAGAAAAGCCAAGCCCATAAAATGCCTTATCCCTGTTTTCCTGATTTTCGGTAAAATCTTTGGAAACTTTTAAAATAATGTGCTTTTCTCCCATCATTTTAATTAAATTCAAGACCTCTTTTTTTGCACCTTCTCCAATGGAAAGCATCCCAATAACTGCACCAACTCCAAAAAAAACCCCAAGGGCAGAGAGTATGCTTCTTGTTTTATGGGTCTTAAAGGATTTAAAACATAAACTTATTATTTCAGAAAGCATTATTTTTTACTTTCCTCTGGTGGAATTAAAAAGACCTTATCCCCTTCCTTTAAGCCACTTTCAACAATTATATGTGTAGAATTCCTTTTGCCCAATTTTACTTCTACTTTTTTTGAGCCAAATCTGGTCTTTAAAAATACAAAATTTTTTCCTTCTTCTTCCTTAACTGATTCCACAGGCACCTTTAAAACATCCTTTATCTCTTCTACTACTATTTCTCCATGGGAAGTCATTCCTGGTCTTAAACGCTCATCTATTTTTGAAAGAGCCAGCACCACTTCAAATTCCTTTTTGGTGGAATCCCAGTTCCTCTTTGATCCCACCTGCGAAATGGATTCCACCTCTGAATCTATCTTCAAGCCAGGAAAGGCATCAACGGAGACAAATGCCTTCTGCCCCTTTTGAATTTTCCCTGCATCAATTTCTGAAACCCATACCTTTGCCCTCAAGGTTGAAAAATCAGGAAGGGATATAAGGCAAAATCCAGGCCAGACAGAATCCCCCACCTGAACCTTTCTCTCTTCCCCGCCAGTCCAGATTTCATTCAAGACCACAAGCCCTGAAGAGGGTGCTTTTACTGTCATTTTATCCAAAGAATCCTTTGCAAAGTCATAGTTGTTTTTGGCATTTTTTATCCTCACCTTAACTATTTCTATATTTGCCTGGGCTTCCCTCTTTGCTGATTCCAGTTTTTCCTTTGTTTTATTATACCTTTCTTCTGCTGCTTTTAACCTCAATTTTGCTTCTTCTAAATTTTTCTTTGGAACGAGCCCTTCATCTTCCACCACCTGTACCTTTGCCAGTTCATAATCCAGGCGGGCTGAATTCATCTGCATTTCATAATCCAGCTCCATTGCTTTTAAATTTTCTTCCCTCTGCCTGAGTTCTGCATTTAAACTTTTAAGTTCTGACTCCCTTTCATTCAGTTCCTTTAAAAGTTCCCCGGGGTCAAATTTAACCAGTACATCCCCTTCCTTTACCTGCTCTCCTTCCTTTATAAGCCATATCACTTGAAGACGAACCCTGGAAGGGGGGGCACAGGCAGAGACAGATTTGGAGGCAAAGATTTCCCCTGTGGCTTCCACAATGGATTCAAATTTTTCTTTTTTAAGTTCAATGGTAAGTCCTTCTGAACCCTTAGGAAAAATCAGATAAATAATTAAAAGGAATAAGAATATCCCAGCTAAAATAATTATATTTCTTTTTTTGAAAAACTTTTTCATAGTTTTTATTTTAACAAAAATTGTAATAATTTTTAAACTATGTTAACTTTAAACTATGAAAAAACTTAAAATTTTTGCCCTTTTTCTGGCTCTATTTTTAATTTCAGCCCAAAAAGATTCAAATATTTGTAAAAAAGGTTTGAAGATTCACAGAGAAGCCCTTGTAATTGATGGACACTGTGATGTGCCAATGATTCTTTCCCAGGGAGTTGATATAAGCAAAAAAAGGGACGAAGGCGATTTTGACCTTATAAGAATGGAAGAAGGGGGCTTAGATGTTTCACTCTTTGCAATTTTTACCCCAAATTCAGAAGATGAAAAGGAGCCCTTAAAAAAATCATTGAAGGTTTTAAGTTCCCTTTTTGAATTTTTGGAAAAAAATAAAAACAGGGTTGTTCAGGTAAAAAGTTCTGAAGATATTTTAAATTTAAAAAATAAAAAAGGGATTATGATTTCTATGGAAAATGCCAGCCCCATAGAAGAAATTTCCCATTTAAAAATTTTTTATAAGTTAGGAGTAAGGGTTAAAGGGCTTACCCA
>JBBFMJ010000185.1:0-1745 GCA_037478515.1 Thermoanaerobaculia bacterium | reverse complement strand
TGGAAAATAACAAAATCTGTGATTCCTCCACAGCAAAGGAAAAAAAATGGGGCGGGCTTTCTCCTTATGGAAAGGAACTTATAAAAGAAATGAACCGAATGGGAATTGTAATTGATGTAAGCCATGCCTCTGACAAGACAGTCCTGGATGTCCTGGAAATTTCAAAGGCACCCATAATTGCTTCCCATTCCTGTGTAAGGGAAATAAACCCAATTCCCAGGAATATCTCCGATGAACTGATTAAAAAAATTGCCCAAAAAGGTGGAATTGTTATGGTTAATTTTTATGCTGGATTTCTGGATAAGGGATGGGAAGAAAAAAGCCATAAGGTCTATCAGGAACTGGAACCCATAAGGGAAGAATTAAAGAAAAAGTATGGAGATGATAAAAATGGCTACTATAAGGAAATTTTTGAGATATGGAAAAAGAAGGCACCCCCTGCCCCAAAGATTGATAAATTGATTGAACATATAGAGCATATTATAAAAATTGCAGGAATTGATGCAGTGGGGATTGGTTCTGATTTTGAAGGGGCTGGAACCTTTATGGATAATTTAAAAGATGTATCAGAACTTCCAAACCTCACCTGCGAACTTTTAAAGAGAGGATATTCCAAAAAAGATATGGAAAAAATCCTGGGTGGAAACTTTTTAAGGGTTTTGAAGGAAGTGGAAAGAAACAGGTTTGCTTTTTAATTTTTATTGTGTTATAAATTTATTAAATAAAAAATTAGGAGGTTTTTATGGCTAAATGCCCAAGTTGTGGTTTTGAGGAAATACTTGAGGGAAGTTTAGTTTGTCCAAGTTGTGGAGCAAATATAACCCAGCAAATACAAGAAACAACACCTCCATCTCCCCCACCCCCTACAGAACAAATTTTAGAAGAAATTCCCTGGAAAAAGAGAGCCCAAATTGGCTTTGTAGATGCCTTCATAAAAAACATCACAGAAATTTTTACAAAACCCGTGGAATTTTTTCAAAAAGTTAAAGCAGATGGGGACTGGGCTTCTATGATTTTATGGGTTGTAATTCTTGCCTGGATAATTGGATTTTTCAATTTCCTATGGTCAGGTGTTTTTCATCTTTCCCCAATTCCTTTTATGTCAAAATTCAGGGGGATGGGTGGCGGAATGCCAATTGGTTTTGGTATGGGTTCTGCTTTTATCTTTAATTTTGTTCTGGCGCCCATCTGGGCACTCATTGGATTTTTCATTGGAACTGCCTTAATTCACATCGCAGCCCTTATATTTGGAGACGGAGAAAAGGGTTTTGAGATGACTGCCAATGCCTGTGCTTATGCCTATACTGGTTCCCTATTGGGCATTATTCCTTTCTGTGGTGCCTTTATTGGCGGAATCTGGTCCTTTGTTTTAGTGGTCCTTGGGCTTAAATACGGGCATAAAACAGAGACCTGGAAAGCAGTTATGGCACCCCTTATATGGCTAATTCTTATTTTCATCTGTTTTGCAATTGCAGGAGCTTTTATGGCTGTTTTCTTTGCTAAAGCATTGGGAGGGGCAAGCCAGTAATATTTGAAAATATTAAGAATAAATAAAAGAGCGCAAGTTCCAATTGGCTTTTTAATTGGGCTGTCTTTTTTTTCCTTTTCTTTTCTTTTCTTTAGCGCTTAGCAAAGGGGATTCGGGGCATTTTAGCCCTTCGAATCGGCTGTGTCGTTATGGGGTGATGAAATGAGCGCCGTTCCAGATAAAATTATATGAGTTTGCTGAATATGCGTTGATGGTG
>JBBFMJ010000184.1:0-4316 GCA_037478515.1 Thermoanaerobaculia bacterium | reverse complement strand
TATGAAATAAAAAAAATTGCTGAAGATGAAAATTTTAAAATGTTTTATGGGAGCATTTCAAAGAAATATCCGAAAGCAACCTTTGATAAAGAAGTTTATCAAAAAGATTCAACCCTTGAATTTATCTCCTTTGGGCATCCCCTTTTTGAAGCAGTTCTTGCCTGGGTTGAAAAAAATTTCTTTGAGGCACTTCAAAATGGAGCCATTTTTTATGATCCTGAAGGTCTCTTTAATGGCTATATAGTGTTTTTTGAAGGAGAGATAAAAGATGGGACAGGGGAAATTGCAGGAAAACGCCTATTTTCCTTTTTTACAGACCTTAAAATTGTAAAGGAGGTTTCACCTTCAATAATATGGGATTTTGTTGAAGAAAATAATCCATCAGAAAAAGAGGAAATCCAGATTGAAGAAATTGAGAAAAATGCAAGAGTTTTTGCAATATCAGCCCTGGAAAGGTATATGCAAGAGATATTAAAAGAGAGAGAAAGGGAAGCAAAAATAAAAGAAAAGTATGGAATAAATTCCCTGGAATATCTTATTGTCAAGTTGGATGGTGATTTAATTGATCTGGAAGTAAGGAAACAAAGGGGAGAGGATGTGGAAATTGCTATATGGAATAAACAGGAGAGAAAAAAAGAATATGAAAAGGCAAAAGAAGAACTATTGGATACAACAAAAAGAGAACAGATATTGACAATGAGTATGCCAAGGTTTTTAGGTATTATAAAAGTTGAACCGCTTAAGCAAAAAGATAAAGAAATGAAAAGCGATCCTGAAATTGAAAAGATAGGTATGGAATATGCTATGGAATATGAAAGAAAACAGGGTAGAAACCCTGAAAATGTCTCATCAGAAAACTTAGGTTTTGATATAAGGTCCATTGATTCTGAAGGAAATAAGAGGTATATCGAAGTGAAAGCAAGGGTAGAAATTGGAGATATAGCCCTTACGCAAAATGAATGGTTTAAAGCCCAGAGGTTTGGGGATGATTATTATTTATATGTAATCTTCAATGCTTCCACAAAGCCAGAACTTATTATAATAAAAAATCCTGCAAAAAATTTGAAGCCAGAAGAAAAAATAGAACTTGTAAGATATTTAATAGATAGCAAAGAAATACTTGAAAAGGGAGAAAAAAGTGATGGATAAGAGATTTATTGAAGAATCTTTTCCAGTAAAAGAGGTTGGAGAAATTTCGGCAAAGGAAAAAAATATCCGGCACGGACATATAAGTACATTGCATATTTGGTGGGCACGGCGACCTTTAGCTGCAAGCCGCGCTACTGCGTATGCTGCACTTACTCCAATGCCAGAAGATCCTTGCGAATGGGAGAAAAAAAGAAAATTTATTATTGACCTATCAAAATGGGAAAATTCAAACAGTAAGCAACTTCTTGAGAAAGCTCAGAAAGAAATTTTAGAGGCAAATGGTGGGAAACCTCCAAAGGTGATTGATCCTTTTTCTGGTGGTGGTTCTTATCCCTTAGAAGCACTCCGATTGAGTTGTGAAACTTATGCCAATGATTATAATCCAGTGGCAGTTCTTATTGAAAAAGCAACTCTGGAATTTCCAATAAAGTATTCCAAACCCTTTGATAATATGCCAGATTTAGCAAGCTTACATTCATCTGATAAATCAGAAGCTCGATTATTTTTACAAATACAAAATAAAAATCCATTATTGTTTGCTGTGGAGCACTGGGGGAACTGGGTCTTGGAAAAGGCAAAAAAAGAACTTTCTGAATTTTACAAATCCCAGAATAATGAAATTCCCGTTGGTTATATCTGGGCAAGGACTATTCCTTGTCAAAATCCTGGTTGCGGAATTGAAATTCCCCTCATGAGAAAATTCTGGCTGGCTAAAAAGGATAATAAGAAAATCTCTTTACACCCTTTAAATAGTGGACCATGTAAAGCGGTTGAATTTGAAATAGTGGCACAAAACATTTTCGGTTATCAGCCCTGGCCGCAAGGTTTCGATCCCGAAGAAGGGACAGTTGCAAATGCCAATGTCCGTTGCCCAGCCTGTGGCTCAATGATTGATGACAAAACCACACGAAAACTCTTTCAGATAGGTAAAGCTGGCGAAAGAATGATCGCTGTTGTTTATACAAAACCAAATTCTGAAGGCAAATTCTACCGCTTAACAACAGAAGAAGACATAAAAACTTTTGAAAAAGCAAAACAAGCACTAGATAAAAAAATTGAAGAACTCCGAGAAAAATGGATGATGGAACCTGTACCGGATGAGGAGCTACCACCCAAAGGGACTTTGGGATTTTCACCTCAATGGAGCGCACCTAAAAAATGGGGAGATCTCTTCAATCCTCGTCAGAAACTTTCTCTTTTAGTTTTTGCAGATACTGTGCGCAGAGCGTATTGGAGGATGAGGGAGTTGGGCTATTCAGAAGATTTTGCTAAAGGCGTGACGGTGTATTTGGGGTTAACATTTGATATGTTAGCGGCTTTTAATAATTCATTAGCGAGATGGGAAAATACTTCTGAAGCGATTAAACAGTTGTTTTCAAGACAAGCCCTTCCAATGATTTGGGATTATATTGAACTTAATCCGTTTAGTGAAGCTACTGGGAGTTTTACAACTGGTCAAGAATATTATTTAAAAGTCCTTCAACATATCTGCCAACTCCCAAATCCTGGTTCGACAAACTCAGCAATCCCTACTTCGACGAACTCAGTAAACTGTACTTCGGTAAACTCAGCGACCATGGCTTCGGCAGGCTCAGCTACTGTCACCCAAGCCTCAGCCACGCAACTTCCATATCCCGACAACTACTTTGATGCAGTTCTTACTGATCCACCTTATTATGATAATGTGCCGTACTCGTATCTTTCTGATTTTTTCTATGTTTGGCTGAAGCGAACCGTAGGATATCTTTTCCCTGAGCTTTTTGCTACTCCTCTTACTCCAAAAAGCGGAGAAATTGTAGCTTATACACAAAAAGAAGGCGGACTTGAGGCTGGAAAGAAGTTTTTTGAAGAGCAGTTAGCCTTATCATTTAAAGAGATGTATAGAATTTTGAAACCTAGTGGTATTGCAGTAATTGTATATGCTCATAAATCAACTGCTGGGTGGGAAACAGTAATTAATGCTTTACTTGACAGTGGCTTGGTTGTAAATGCATCTTGGCCAGTGAATACCGAAATGCAATCTAGACTAAGGGCAAAGGAATCAGCAGCTTTAGCATCTTCCATATACATTGTTGCCAGAAAAATGGAGCGAAAAGATATAGGATTTTATCCAGAAGTAAAGGAAGAATTAAAAAAATACATGAATGAAAAACTCGACCGCCTCTGGGATGAAGGAATTGGTGGTGCAGACTTTTTCATTTCTGCAATTGGTGCAGGGATTGAGGTTTTTGGTAAGTATAAAAAGGTAATGGATTATTCTGGAAATACAATAAGAGCAGATAGTATGCTGGAAGATATCAGAAGAATTGCCACGGATTATGCAGTCCATAAAATCCTTCATAATGGTTTTGGGCAGGAAATAAGCGAGCTTACCCGCTTTTATGTCCTTTATAGATGGGAATATGGAGAAGCAAAGGTTCATTTTGATGAAGCAAGAAAACTTGCAACAAGCGTTGGACTTGACCTTACAGATTACTGGGATAAGCCAAGTTGTATAAAAAAAGAAAAGGAATTTATAAAGGTTCTGGGTCCGCAGGAAAGAAAAATTGAAGAATTGGAAAGATCAAAGGAACTTATTGATGTTTTACACAATGTCCTAATTTTATGGGAAAGAGGAAGGCACAATGATTTAATAAATGTCTTAAAAGAAAAAGGATATGGGATATCTGATGCTTTTTATAGGGTAGGACAGGCAATTTCTGAAACTCTTCCCAATGAAAGTAAAGAAAAAAAGCTTCTGGAGGGTTTTCTTTTGGGAAGAGATAAAATTATAAATGAAATAAGGGAAAGAGAAAAAGAAAAACAAGGGAGGCTATTATGATGAAACCTTTTCATACTATTGCAATACCTCACGATGATATTTTAGAAGGTAGATTGACAATGGATGTCTTTGCTGCAGACCTTTGGCTGGCTTATCAGGGCAAGGGTCCAGAAGAGTATAAAGATCCGGATTTGTTTTTCCAGAAAACCTATATGACCCAAGGACTTCAGAATTTACTGAATGTTGTTGAAAAGCGTCTTGGTGGAAAAGGTGGGGACTCAATAATTAGAGTAGAAACCCCCTTTGGTGGTGGAAAAACACACTCTCTTATAGCCCTGATGCATAAAGCAAAAGAATGGGGGGCAAAGGTTGCTGTAATTTCAGGAACTGAATATGATTCAAATAC
>JBBFMJ010000183.1:0-4437 GCA_037478515.1 Thermoanaerobaculia bacterium | reverse complement strand
GTGCTTGAAAAGTTGCTCCTTTTAAAGCTCACCTTTTAAAACGGATTCCTTTGAAAGAAGCATCAATTGATTAAATTTTTGCAGATACTCTTTCCAATCAAGGTCAATTTTTAAACCTTTAAGCAAATTTTTTGGGTCTGGCTTAATTGTGACATCAAACAATTTTATTCCTTCAAAATCAGTCAAAAGAACAAAAGGAACGCTCTTTTTGTTATATCCATATTTTATTGCCTGATCAATATATTTATTTAAGTCCGCTTTAGGTGCTTTTGCTTCAACAAATATCTTAATTTTTCCATCAATTTTTAAGCCATAATCGACCCTTCCCTTTGATGTTTTTTCTTCAGGGCTTACTTCATCAAAGTTCCCAACATCCCAGCCCAAAACATCCTTTAAAAGTGGCTGAATAAATGAAATTTTTGCTGCCTCTTCATTGTATTCTTTTATTCTTCCAGATATTGTCTCTTTTTCAAATTTTTCCAATAATTTTTTTAAATTTTCTTTCTCCTTCATCATAATAATATTATAAGTATATTTTGGTAGAATTTCAAAAAATTTCATCAAAGGAAATAATGCCGGTTTATTATTGTAAATTTATAAAAAATGCAAATTTATAATCTGATGCAGATAAAATAAAAGCGAAAAGTAATACTTCTTTTAAAAGAAATAGTTGATTTAATATTTAAACCGCTGGATGCCTTCCCATTGGGGTAAATTTCCCTCATAGGGCTTCCAACCAAGAGGATTTTCCTTTACCCTTTCTGGAAATTCCACAAGTTCCTTTAAAGTCATTATAGAATCAGCCCTTGTAAAGGTGGCAAGTTCATCATCCCTGGTCATATAAATTACATTACAGGGACAGGCATCCACACAATATCCACAATAAACACATCGAAGGAGGTCTATTTCAAAGACCTTTGGGTATTTTTCTTGATATAGATTTAAATCTTCTGCTGCTTCAATATGGATACACTGGGCTGGGCAATTTGTGGAACACATAAAGCAAGCAACACAGGCAACGGAGCCATCTTCCCTTCTCCTGAGCCAATGCCTTCCCCTGAAATTGTTGCTATATTGCCTCCTTATTTCAGGATATGGAATCTTTGAAACTGGCTGCTTTCTATAAATTAAATTTTTAAAAAAATGTATTATTGTAACAATGTGACCTGTTATATAAATAATAATTGATAAGGGGAAAAAAGTTTTAGGCCTTGGAGTTATTATCATAAAATCTCCTATTTGTTCTTTTAAATAACGCAGGCATAAAGCCTGCGGCTACCAGCTTTACTGCTCTAATTTTCATCTATCCAGCTCTCCAGCAATTATATTTAAACTCCCCAGAACAGCCACTGCATCGGCAACCATCTGCCCCACCATCATTTTTGGAAATGCCTGATAAATTGCAAAACAGGGGGGCCTCACCCTTACCCTGTAAGGTTTTGTTCCTCCATCGGATACAATGTAAAATCCAAGTTCTCCATTTGCGCCCTCTGTAAAGCCATAGTATTCTCCCTTTGGAACTTTTAGTCCAAACATAACCTTTTCAAAATTATATATAAGCCCTTCCATTGTATTGTAAACTTCAGCCCTGGGAGGAAGGACAATTCTGGGGTCATCCACAACAACAGGACCTGGCTTAAGGCGCTTTAATGCCTGTTCCACAATCTTTAAGGATTGCCTCATCTCTTCCATTCTCACCTGATATCTATCGTAGGTATCTCCATTTGTTCCAACTGGAATATCCCATTCAAATTCATCATAAAAATAGTATGGATATACCTTTCTTACATCATAGGGAACCCCAGAGGCTCTAAGGCAGGGACCAGTCCATCCATAGGCAATGGCTTCCTCTTGAGAAATCTTCCCAACCCCCATTGTTCTCTTTAAAAAAATGGGATTTTTTGAGACAAGTTTATCCACATCAGCAAGTAGCGGTGGGGTGATTTTCAAGACATATTCCACCATCTCTTTGAAATTTTCTGGGACATCCTTTGAAAGCCCCCCAATTCTGCAATAGGAAACAGTAAGGCGTGCTCCGCAACATGCCTCCAGTATCGTATAAATTTCTTCCCTGGGTTGAAATAGGTACCAGTAATTTGTAAGGGCACCAATATCTACAATATTTGCTGCAAGACAAACCATATGGTCCATTATCCTGGAAAGTTCCCCCAGTATTACCCTTATAAGTTTTGCCCTCTCCGGAATATCTATTCCAAGCATCTCTTCCACTGCTTTGCAGTATCCCACATTATTTAAAAAGGCAGAGCAATAATTTAATCTATCTGTATAAGGAATCACCTGTTGATATATATGGGTCTCTGACATTTTTTCAAAACATCTATGAAGGTACCCAATTTCTGCATCCATCCATTTTATCTTTTCCCCATCCAGTTTTGTAAGAAGACGAAATGTTCCATGGGTTGAAGGATGGGATGGTCCAATATTTATAAGCATCTCTTCAAGTTCAGATTGCTCTTCCTTAATCTGGGGCCTGTAGACATCCTCCTCTCTGCAGGGCCATCTTTTTCCTGCTGGATAGTCCTTCCTCAAAGGATGTCCTTTAAAATAATCCCCCGTAAGTATTCTTCTTAAATCTGGGTGTCCTTCAAACTGGACACCAAACATATCATAGACCTCCCTTTCAAACCAGTCAGCACCTTTGAAAACTGGAACAATTGATGGAACTTTATCCTTTGTCCTGACTTTGAGGCGCACCCTTTCATAATTTTTTGTGGAAAAGAAAAGATATACCACTTCAAATCTATCTTCCCTTTCAGGAAAATCCACCCCGCATAAATCCATTAAAAAATCAAAGCCCTTTTCCTTTAATTCCTTTGATAAATTTAAAATATCTTCTTTTGGAACTATGAAAGTAGGTATTTTATCAAGGGTCTCTATCTTTTGATATTTTTCACTTAAAAATTCATAGGAAGCCATCATTTCCCTCCCTTCATCACCTTTTCTCTGAGTTTTAAAATGGCATAAAATAGCCCTTCAGGAGTAGGGGGACATCCAGGAACATATACATCAACTGGAATTATCTCATCTATACCTTGCATAACATGGTATGCCCTGTAAAATCCACCAGAGGAAGCACAAACACCCATTGAAATAACCCATTTTGGCTCTGGCATTTGCTCATAAATCTTTTTCAAAACAGGTGCCATCTTATCCGTTATGGTCCCTGCCACAATAAGAAGGTCTGCCTGTCTGGGGGAAAACCTCACCACTTCTGCTCCAATTCTGGATAAATCATAGTGGGATGAAACAATGGACATAAATTCAATGGCACAGCAGGCAGTTCCAAAGGGAAAGGGCCAGAGGGAATTTCCCTGTGCCCAGCGGGCAATATAATCAAGTTTTGTGGTTAAAAAAGAGCTTTCCATAGGGAAAAATATAACATAAAAAAAATTTTTTGTAAAACCTCATTTTGAAAATTTTTCTTTAAGGATATCTTCCACCTTTTTCCATTTTATTTCAGGATAACGGCTGTTGTCCAAAGGTTCCAATTTACATTTTCCTTCAAACATATTTTTAAAGTACTGCATACCCTGCCAGGCTGGATAGAGTTTATTTTTTGCAGGATTTAAAGTTTTTAAGATTTTTATGAAAATTGAAAGCATTTTTAAACTTCCACCATAGAAAAGTCCAAATTTTTTTCCAGATATTTCCGTGGCCAGTTTTGCAATTTCTCTGGCACTCAATTCGTCCCCTGAAATCCTCAAATACCTCGGGGTTTTTGGATCCAGTGCAGCCCTTACAGTAAATTCAGCCACATTGTCAATGGAGGTAAAATCCATCTTTTGGTCAGGGTTCCCAAAATATAAAACTTTTCCAATTTTATAAAGAATCAGGGGCATCTGTCCTTTAAGCATTTCCATAAAGGCACCATTGAAAATGGAAGTGGAAAAAAGGGGAGCATTGTCTAAAAGTATGTGAAATTTTCTCCTCAAATCTAAATTTCTATTTTGCCCTTCTGGAAATTTTGTAAAATCAATGGAAAAATCAGAGGGAATGAATTTTTCAACTCCCGCAATTACTGAAGCATCCAGAAGGTTTGCTTGTCTTTCTATAATTACATCATAAAGACCCGATAGGGCAGATATGACCGTGGAAACGGCTTTTAAGGACAAGCCCAATGCCTTTGCATCCTGAAAATCCGTGAAAAGGACCTCTGCTCCTTGGAGTTTTAACTTGGAAATTTTTTCCTTAGGGGTTTCCTTTCTTACAAGAGCAATAACAGGAACCTTTCTTTTAATAAGCTCCTTTAAAATTCTGCCTCCAAGGTTTCCTGTGGCTCCTGCCAGAAGGACTTTTTTTTTATTTGAACTCATTTTTATTCTCCTTATTATTTTATCTTAAATAAAATAAACTTTTACCTTTAAATATTTCAAATTTAATGGTGTATAATCTTTAAATGAGAATATTTTATAAATT